>JAGVJV010000240.1 GCA_020050965.1 Parachlamydiales bacterium | reverse complement strand
GTTCAATGACTGTCTTTGACTGGCTGAAAGCGCGGCGCGAAGGGGTTTACGACCAAGACATCCGCAGCATCCTTGGCAAAATGCTTTTTGGCGGCGGCGATGCCTTTAAACAGCTCTCCCACCTCTCTGGCGGTGAAACTGCACGACTCATCCTCGGCGGCCTGATGCTCTGCAACTACAATGTGCTGATCCTCGATGAACCCAACAACCACCTCGACCTCGAAGCGGTTTCCGCGCTCGGCTGGGCACTCAATGACTACAAAGGAACCGTGATCTTCGCCAGCCACGACCGCGATCTGATCGACCACGGCGCCAAAAAGATCCTCTCCATCGAAGAATCAGGCATCCGCTCCTTCGACGGCTCCTATGAGGAATATCTCTTAGCAAAGTAAGACCTCTTGCATCACCTATGTTCAGTCGATTTTCGGGTTCTTTTGAGCCGATTTTCGATTCAAATTGCAGGGGTAATATCGGTCCCAGTGCATATGACCCCTGCAATTTGAATCGAAAATCGGCCAAAATAATCCCGAAAATCGACGAATATAGGTTATGCAAGAGGTCTAAAGTTGACGCGAAATAGCCCTATACTTAGATTGACGAATAAGAACTAGGAGTCATCTATGGTATCTGGCGTAGGCGGTACACCCTCATTCCCCTCAAAAAATGAAGATGTTTTAAGCCATCTAGCAAATGCCCTTAAATCCTCGATTGGGGATTTCAGCGGCGAAATGAGGGAAATCATGACGAATCCCCATTTAGCAGATAATGGCCAAGCCTTAGAAAGCCTGGCGCAAAGCATTGGCAATCTCAATCATCTCTCTAAACAGGCGTCCCAGCAATGATCCGTGAAAACCTTCAAGATGCTGGAGAAATTATCCAGAACATCCTGACCCAGCCGCTCTCCATCCCCGGAGCAAAGCCAGGGCTCAGCCTTCTTCAAGCTGCGACGGAGTTCGATCCTCGCAACCCCATCCAATCGGATCTGCGCAAAATCCTCCTCAGCTTCCTTCAGTTCCCCGAAGACACGGAGACTTTGCTTGAAGAGCTCGACTTGCTGAAAAAAGATCTCTAAGAATTAGCCGCTTAACAAACTAATCATCAAATAGTTAGGCTTCTAATTTTCCCAAATCACGCTCGGATTTAATCGTTGACAATAACTAGTTAATGTTATAAAATTATATAATCATTAATTAAAAAAAGAGAATCCATGCAATCTATAAATCTTCATTATCGCGTTCCTGCTCCTGGGGCTGGGCAACCCAGTGGACGTATGCAGGAAATTACCCAAGAGCTCTCTGATCTACAAAATAAGAGCAAAGCGGAGCTAGCCGAGCTTAAAAAGGCATCGATTTTAGACCTCAAAAGCCCTGCTATTGCTGCCGCGGGCAAGGTTTTGCAGGATCAATACGGAGCTTTTGCCCACGTCCATTGCGGACGATCTGCACGAGGCACAGTTTATGAAGAGCGGATGTCTTCCGGCACGGGAACGAACCGTCATCTGCTGCCGATCCATCAAGGTCCAGTGGCTCTTCTTCAAGAGGTCATCACTTGGCTGGATGCCGGCCTAGGAATTTCTGATAGGAAGATCGTGGATGGGGCTATTCGGCAGTGCAGCGAGCAATTATCTAAGACAACTCATGAACTTCAAGCACTGGCAAGCGAGCGGGACCAAGACAAATTTCGGGCTGGAGTCCACAAGTATGCGGATGGTCTGGCGCAGCAGCTAAAGGCTCTTCCAAAGGGAAAGAGTTTTGTGCTTCCCGTTGGTGGAACTGCTTCAGCGATGTATCTTCGTTTTATCGGCCGCGGAGATGGAACTTTTGACTTGCGTCTTTATACGGCACAGCAAAAATCGGAAGGCTTGCAAGAGGGGCAGGAAGATGAAACAGACCGCCATGTCAAGCCGATGTATATCTTCAGTAACGTTCCAGGTGATGCGATCTTTGGGACTGCCAGCATGCTCGATATTCTCGTCGGCACTGCACTTGCAGACATGCCTGCGCCTGCAAAAACGATTCTCTCTTTTTTCCAGCATATCGCGCAGTGCCGTGTAGATGCATCCAAAGAAATAAGCCGTATTCGGAGTCAAAGAGCGCACATCGACAGCCAAAAAGCGCTCAATGCCCTGCTGCTTGACCTATCTGGTGATCATGACAATTTTAAACGGCTGACGATCAATATCCGTCTTTTGACCTTAGTTGCCCAATACCAGCAGCTGAAACCTGAATCAGTCATGAGAAATCAACTGAGGATTGCTGCCGAAAATCTGATGAAAAGTGTGCATAATTCGCAGCTTCTAAATGAGCAAGAAGCCCGCCTTTTATTGGGGACGGCGATTGACCTCCGCGATCGCATCGACGAAATTGAACGGATCGGCCATCCAGATGGGGTCCATTTGGAACCGATTGTGAGCGCAATTGCAAATGAATCCGAGCATGCCCTGGCTGTGGTCGATAGTTTTACTGTCCCTGCTGTCGCAAAGCCTTCTGAACTGAAATCTGTCCTTCCTCCAGATATCCCCCGCTTTTCCGGCAGGATGGAAGAACTCCCTGAGTTTTTGCCCCTTTTTAATAAGGCTATTAAAGCTTTGTCTGCTATCGATGTAGCTCCTGGAGTGAAGGGGCATCTGTATGCAGAGGCGATCATCGAAGAGCTGCTCTTGAAGCTACCTATCGATAAAAAGGCTTGGGAAGCGGTCCCAGAAGCTGGACGGATGCTCTGTGTAAAAGAGCTTGGGATCATCCTGCAGCATTATTGCCAAGCGATTACTGATGCTGCCCCCACCCCCACTAGAGCCGGGCAGCATGTCGCTCTCATGCAACTTTATGCCAATATCGATTGTCTAGCCCGTCTATGCGATAAGGAGGGCTTTCTTAAAGGTCTTGGTGTCGATCCCCTTCGATTCGAATTTGCCCTCTCAGAGGATATGTTCCACCAGATCAAGAGCCCTCTTATTCTAGCTCGCCGATCTGAGGTATTTGATTATTTTGAATCTTTAAGAAATGAACATAGCACAACTTGCCTATTTAGCTGGGAAAGTAAGGACATTGAACCTGAAAATGAAGATTTGGTTCTGTGTAAACGATTGCTAGAAAAAGAAGAGATCCGCAAAAAGATCCCAAAAGAGAGCGCAGAGAAATGGAGCGGACGGAGCAACGACGATGCCCTACTCGCCTATCTGCACACTAACACAGGAATCGGTAGAGCCATTAGGATGCGGGTTGGACACTCGCTTGAAGAAATCACCCTTCCCAGTGTCCTAGAGAGTACCGCTGCCCATATCTGCCGTCTCAAGCAAGCTTCCATTGCAGTGCGCGTTCTTTTTGACCGAAAGTGCGAAAAGTGGAGCAAAAAAGATCCATTCATCGAACTTGGATTTAACGATTCTGGGCGCCAGATCCAGGAATTTCGCATCGCAGGTTCAAGGCTTGAGACAAGGAGCAATCCATATGGCGGACAAAACCCAGCCTTCTCAATGCAAACTGTCGATAAAGAGGTAGTGAAGTATTTGAGCGCCTTGAAAAAATCGGGGCTATTTGCTGTGAAGTCCAAAGGAAGTGATCTCGGAAGCAGATGGGTGCCCGAAAACGAGGCCTACAGTTATCTGGGAATGCTAAAGCCCGGAGAGTACCAAAGGAAGGAATGGGCGGAGATCCCACGCTGGGACATTGTCTCGCTGATGGAACCCAGAGATGTCGCTCCACTCAATATCATCCAATGGATGCATAACCACCATACTGAGCTAAGTGAGTCTAAAGCGCTCCGAGAACAGATGAGCATGATGCTCTTTCAGCCTTATCATGATACAAAAAGTCAGGAGCAGGTCGCCATTTTCACTCTATTAAAAAATCGCCCAACTGCGGTGATTCCGGCTCTTCGGGCATTTATTTCAGAAACCCTCGATACCTATTATCGTCTTCGCCCTGGAAGAACTCCCGTTGTGCCGATGGTGGTCTTCGCCTTGCAGCTCGCCCAGCAAGTGGAGCGGGCCTACAGCGAAATCCACAATGGAAAAACGATTGATCCTCCCCTTTATGATGTGGCAGCTGCCGCAGAGAT
>JAGVJV010000011.1 GCA_020050965.1 Parachlamydiales bacterium | reverse complement strand
TTTGGACTTCTCTTTATTGATTTTGATGAAATTCTCTAATGAGAGAACTGCTTGAGTAAAATTTCCCATCGCATAGTAGCAGCGCCCTTCATAGAAATTGAGCAGAGGGGCCTTTTGCTGAGGCATCAAAGAGACCACATCTTTATATAGACGGAGATAGTCCTCATATTGCGCGGTTTGATACATCAAGATAAGAGCATTGAAAGCAGCTAGGCGGGACCGCTTTCCACCCATTTCATGGATTTTATAGAAGCTACTGATGGCTTCAAACTTGTTTTCCTTGATTTGCAAGATAGCGGCCTGAAACAAAAAGCGTTCTCTATGTTCCGGGTATTTCTCAGCCAAGGTCAAATACAGAGCCGCCGCTCGGTCATCCTCTCTAAGCAACCTGTGGATCTCAGCCAAAGGAAAAAGAGCCCGCTCGCTGAAACCTGTTTGACTCAAAATTTTGTAGTGAGGCTTAGCCAGTTTTAGGTAGAAGACTTTATTTACCATCTCATTGCAGGCTAGGGCATAGCGGAAGTAACTTTCGGCGACTAAATAGCGCACTTTCAGAGGGTCGGAAATCGTCGATTTATTTTTTTCTTTAAGAAAATTTTCTCCTTTTTCTATAACAGGTAGATAATCGCGCATTTCAAAATGGGCTTGGAGATGATTGAAAAAGATTTTCTCACGGATTTCGGGGTCGAGAATCGAATCATAAGTGGCGAGCGCCTGCTGATAATTGCGCTCTTGGAAATAGAGATCGCCCAGCATGGAGTTTAGAGGATCGCGCAGAGGAGTATTCGGATTTTTGGTAAGAAAATCAATTACCTGTCTTTTCACGGTCGAATAATCGCCATCTTTCCAATATTCGGTGATGCGACGGAGCAAGAGAGCCTCTTGCGGGCTGGCGACATTAGAGTCACAAAAAGCAGTATTTGACAGAGAGGTCAATGCAAGCAGTGTACACACAGCCAATTTGCGGCCCATTTGCGTTCTCCATTTTTTCGTCATTATACAAAGCGATAGTTTTAAAGCTAGCGTTCTGTAAAGTATTTATTTTGGATTAGCCACTTTAGCCACAAATAGAAGAACAGTGAACGTTTGCGATTGCGTTTCCGCTTTCCGATAAATTTGAAAAAAAAGTCGGTAAAAGGAAAACGCAAACTTTCACGGAGGGGCGGGGATTTACAAAGATCTATTTGAAGAGATATAATTTTTAGAAAAAGGAGTGCTACGTATGGGTATTCAATTAATGGTCATTTCGGCGCTGTTCATCGCCATTTCAAACTTGTGCTTGCGCAGGAGTATCGATGCGGGCGGAACGAGCAGAGCATATCTCATGATGCAACTTGTTCTTTCATGTTTGGTCATGATCATGCTCAATCCGGTGCGAACGGGCGATTACACTTGGAGCACTCCCATGGCTATCTTCGGACTTGCAGGCGG
The DNA here is from genome assembly GCA_020050965.1 of Parachlamydiales bacterium. Classification (GTDB taxonomy): domain Bacteria; phylum Chlamydiota; class Chlamydiia; order Chlamydiales; family Rhabdochlamydiaceae; genus Sacchariniichlamydia. Next base: position 1,270 of record JAGVJV010000011.1, on the reverse strand, counting down.
CGTGCTGCTAGCCGCTGTGATGACTTTTTTAGGCAAAGCTCTTGAAAGTGGACCGCCTGGACTTTCGGTTGCGATTCTCAATTGCTCATCAGTTATGCCGATTTTGATGTTGGTTATTTTGTTCGGCTCTCAATATGGATTTTATTATACCTTATGGAATGCAGTTGGATCCGTTCTGGTCATTATGGGGATTTGCTGGGCAGGTTGGAATGGCGGTCAAGTAGAAAGCCGCAAACGGTGGCTCACCTTCGTTTCTTTGGCTTTCTTTGCCCACGTGGCCTATCTCGTCTTTTTAAATTGGCGGGCCCTTTTTCTCAATTTCCCCGGCAAAGAGGGGTTGGGATTGTCTTTTGCAGCCGAAACGGTCAATACTCAATGGTTTATGCCAATGGTCTTCTTCTCGGCAGCGCTGATCCAGACCTACCAATTTTTCTCTAAAGAAAAAAGAATGCCGAATAAGTCTGAGACGATTTATGGCCTGTTTGGAAGTATCGCCAACGGCCTGGGTGCTTTTCTGATGATTAAAGGGACAGAAATCGCCGGTCCTCTTGAGCAAGCGATGCTTTTTCCCATTTTCTCAGTCACCATTATTCTGGGCTGCAACATCTGGGGAAGAGTTCTCTATGCAGAAGCGGTTAACTGGAAAGCAAATGCCATATGCATCGGCGGCATCCTGATTGGGACAGTGGACTGGAAAGCTTTTTTCTAATCGGAGATTTATGTTCATATATCGCTTAGCAATTTTGATAGGCTGTACACTAAGTAACTTGATTTATTCTCAGGAAATTATCATCCAACCAGACTATTGGACAGGAACCGAGTGTTTGGAAAATGGGATTCCTTGGCAAGTGCCCGATTCAATCTATAAAGAGGATGAAAATTGTCGGCCAAATGATACTGTATTGGAATTCGGATCAGGAGGTTCTACAGTTTTTTTCGCCAGAAGATGTAAGTATGTTATATCTATAGAAACAGATCCATACTGGGCTTCCGTGGTAGATGCGCATTTGAAGAAATTGGGGTTAAAAAATTTTAGGATATTATGCTTAAAAAATCAGGCAGATATTGAAGATTTTATAATTAACTTCAACACAAGCGAAATAAATATATTGTCGGTTGATACTGTTCATGGCTATAATCGGTCAGCATTCCTCGATCGCTTTTTAGAAAAGGGAATTTCTTCGAATTTACATATGATCGTTTTGGACAACTATGGATCATCGTCGCTTTTCCAATCTCATTACAATAAGGAAGCTGTTGATTTAGATAG
>JAGVJV010000226.1 GCA_020050965.1 Parachlamydiales bacterium | reverse complement strand
CAAAGTATAAAAGCTTTGACTTTTTTGTTTATTTGAGGAGAATGACCATATGTTCTACTCGGTCACACCGTTGATTGAGATGTTGATCATGGCGATCATGCTCAATTATTTACTCTCCTTCTTCTGGAATACCCGCTCGAAAGATCTGGTCGTAGGACTGCTCGCCTTTATGCTCATTTTGGCTGCTTCTTCTTGGCTCAACCTCCCGATTTTGCGCCAAATTCTGATCATGGTCTCCAATATTTTATTGATTGCGATCATCATCATCTTTCAACCGGAACTTCGAGCTGCGCTATCAAAATTGAGTTTAAAAGGTCGCCGCTTTAAAGAATTTTCTGAATTTGACCGGTTTCTCGATCAGTTGGCAGGCTCTGTCTACCGGCTGGCAGAGAAAAGGGTCGGGGCGCTGATTGTCCTCGAGCATGAAGATGCTTTAGAGGATTATGCCACCAAAGCAGTCTTACTTCGCTCCAATTTCACACCCGAATTACTTGAATCAATTTTTGCAGCGACCACTCCCTTGCACGATGGAGCTGTCATTTTACGGCAACAGACGATTTTAGCTGCGGCGGTGATCTTGCCCTTGGCTGAAGAGAGTACACAGCTCTCCCATTCAATGGGAACCAGGCACCGGGCTGCGCTTGGACTAAGTCAACAGACAGATGCGCTGATCATCGTCGTTTCGGAAGAGACGGGTAAGGTGTCGATCGCTCGGGAAGGGGTAATGACGCGAGGTGTGAAAATCGACCGGTTTAAAGCGATCATCCGAAGCATATTTACAGCACCTGGAGAGGGCGAGTTTAAAGGGAATTTCAAATTTTGGGAGTGGCTGAAAAAATGATGACTCTCTTGCGCAAATTCTTGTTTGAAAATTGGCAGCGCAAGCTGGCTTCGGTTGTGCTGGCTATCATCATTTGGTCATTGGTGAACCAATCGCTAATCACATCAAGGCAAATAAGCAACATTCCTATCCGGGTGATCAATATCCCTGCTGGGCAAACGATCGTCGATTTGCAAAACAATGGGATCCTGACCAAGCGGCATACCCTGACTCTAAAAGGCAATAAGACGGTCCTGGACGAGCTCACGCCCAATGATCTGGAAATTGTGATCGATGCCCAAAATAAAGAGGGTGAATGGATCGCGTCGATTTCTAAGCGCAACCTCACTTCTCTCAATACTGAAATTGACTTAAGTAAGGGAATCACCAATGTCTCTTCTTCCAATGTGCTCATTCGTCTTACACGATTGGTATCTGAAAAGATCCCTGTTTTCGTCACACAGCCCATTGGCGAAGCGCCGCGCGACTACCAATATCTCGATATTTGGCCCTACCAGCTCAGCATCAACGTGAGCGGTCCTGAAGAGGTGATCAAACGGGTCAAAGCTAAAGGGGTGCGCCTCACCTTCGACCTCAACGACATTACGAAGACGGAGCTGGACAATCTGCGCACCCTTCCCAATTCGCCCCATGGCGATGCTGTCTCATATTTTGTCCCTGAACAGTGGAAGCGAGTCAATATTCCCCTTCTGTCGGACACTCCGATCGAAATCGACGACCCTGCTGCGAAGGAATTGCGTATCGACTTTGTCAGAATTTCGCTCCTGCCGATCCGCTCTGAGATTCCTGTTACGCTCTATTTCCCGACCGAAAATCTCTCTACCTATAATCCTGAGACTGTCTCTTTAGCCCCTTCACCTCTGCTCAAAAAAGAGAATGGGTTGGTGCTGTTCTCAAAACCGCTGTATGCCAAAGGGGTTTCCCAGCTCTTTGTCAGCATCGTCGAAGAGATGATGCAACTCAGCATCATTATCGATCCAACAATTGAGAACCAATACCTCAATTGGAGCGTCGAATTCATCAATCCAAGACTTTTGGAAGACCGTTTTGTCTCGGTGATGATGGCCGACGTGTCGGACGCCGAAGTACGGGAATTGCAGCCGCTCGTGCGCGAAGAGTATTTGCGCAACCGCTTCCGCAGCTACATGAACCGTTTCCAGCTCTATCTCTCCGACGACAAACGGCTCGAGATGCATGTCCACCTCCAGGATGAAAAAGTGGTGATTGAAGAGGGATCGCTCCCCCTTCCCAACTCAGCCCTGTTCAAAAAAGAATGAGCCGCTCTATCACAATTCTCAAAAGCCGCTTTAGCAAACAGGGCGGGGCCGAAAAATATGCCCGCTGCCTTGCCGAGAGCTTTCATCAAAAAGGGTGCAAGGTGACAGTGCTTACCACAGAAAGCGACCAGCTTAAGTTCCCCTTTGAGGTGATTAGTCACAAGTTAAAGAGCAAAACCAGCGTCGGCAAACTTTGGGAATTTGATTCCTTTTGCAAAAACTATCTAGAAAACCACCCCTCCGACATCGTTTTTGGGAACGACAGAAACTCATTCCAGACGCACTTAAGAGCAGGATCTGGTGTCCACCGCTCTTTCCTTGAGCACCGCAAACAATTTGAACCAGCCTGGCTCCATTTTCGACATAAACTAAATCCGCTTCATGCCAGCATCCTTAAGCTCGAGAAGAAGGGCTTTGAGCATCCTGAATTAAAAGTGCTCTTTGCCAACTCCCACTTGGTCAAACAGGAGATCCTCTCTAACTATGCAATCGCCCCTGAAAAAATCCAAGTAATCCATAATGGAGTCGAGTGGAGCAAATGGCAGGAGAGTTTCGACAATTGGCAAACACATAAAACGGATAAGGGCTTTGAGTTTCTATTTTTGGGTAGCAATTTTGAGAGGAAAGGACTCGGGCGGTTGATTGCAGGGTTAAAAGCTCTAAATGAACCCAATATTCATCTAAGTGTTGTTGGGAAAGACAAGAACCAAAAAAAGTTTGAGCAAATGGCAAAAGGGCTCCACGTCACCTTTCATGGCCCCCAAGAAGATGTCCGCCCCTTTTTGCAAAGAGCAGACTCTCTCGTCATCCCCTCTTTCTACGACCCCTTTGCTAATGCGACCACCGAAGCGCTTGCGATGGGCCTCTTCGTCGTCAGCTCCAAAACCAATGGCGGTGCTGAAGTTCTGACTCCAACTACAGGATGTATCATAGAAGACATGAAGGCTGCGCTTGAAATTGCGCTTCAGCATCCCAAAACACCTGAGAGCGCACAATCTATCCGAAACTCAGTCAAACATCTCGATTTTTCGACACAACTTAGGTCCTATTTAGAAATATGCTTGTCTACCTCTTAATCCGCCTGATTACCCTCCCCTTCGCCTATCTCCCCTATCGGACGATCCATGCGATTGGCCGCCACCTGGGCACATTGACCTACTTTCTAATCCCTAAATTCCGCAAAAGGGCGCTGAGCAATTTAGCCCTAGCTACAGACCTTCAGCTATCAAATGACGAAGTACGGCGGATTGCTAAAGAGAGTCTCCAAAGCCTCATGATCACCTGCCTAGAATATGCCAAACTGGCCCGCGAGAATAATATCCGCAATATCGCTACTTGCGAAAATCCAGAAAAAGCCGACGAGATCATGGCGAAGGGCAAAGGGCTGATTTTCTTCTGCGGTCACCAGGCCAATTGGGAGCTCCTTTTCCTAGAAGGCACTTCCCGCATGACCGGCGTTGCTATCGGGCGCCCGGTGAAGAATCGGCACCTGTACAATTGGGTCAAAAACATGCGGGAGAAGTTCGGCGGCACGATCATCACCCCGAAAAATGCGATTAAAGAGGGCTTAAGAGGGCTAAAAAAGGGGGCCTTCCTCGGCATCGTCGGCGATCAAGGGATGCCCGAGAGCGGCTACTGCAGCCCCTTTTTAGGCAGGCTTGCTTGGACCTCGCCAGTCCCAGCTATGCTCGCCTATAAAACCAATACCCCGCTGATGGTCGCTACAACCCGCCGAGAAAACGGCCGCTACCTGATCCGCTTTTCCGATCCGATCTACCCCAACCAAGATGCCCCCAAAGAGGAAGAGATCAAACGGATGATGGATCAAGCCCTCGCCTACTACCAAGAGAGCATCAAAGCCTGCCCCGAGCAATGGCTCTGGATCCATAACCGGTGGAAACAGCAGACACTCGACGCTATCCACCGCCCCTATCGCTGCGATAGCATCGCCCTCTTTTTGCCTGACGATGAGACATTACTAAGAGATATCCAGCAAATCCGAACATTGTATCCGACAGAGCACCTAGCTCTCTTTGTCCCCAAAAATCACATTCCGCAAATCAATGCTGAAATCCACTCTTACACCGATCTAAAAGAGACCCTGCTCGATGACCTACGTTTCAAATTAGTAGTCAATTTCACAGGCAATAAACAGATCAATCACCATTATAAAAAGCTCTCAGCCGTCACAACAGTATCACCCAAGAGCTTTGCAGAATTTGCCCTGGCGGTAAAGAATGCCTGAAAACCGGTTCTATTTAGATGCACATTTCCAAAAAGGGGTTTGCCAGCTTGAAGGCGAAGAGTTTCACCACCTCAAAGTAATGCGCGGGGAAGTGGGCGATACGATAGAACTCGTCAACGGCAGAAATCAGCTTGCCCGGGCCAAAATCGCCCAAGTCGAAAAGCACCTGGCGCTCTTAGAATTCATTGAAATTTCCGATCAGCCCTCGCCGAAGCGGCAGATCATCCTGGCACAAGCCTACCTGCGCCCCAAAAACCTGGACCTCGTCATTGAAAAAGGGACAGAACT
>JAGVJV010000235.1 GCA_020050965.1 Parachlamydiales bacterium | reverse complement strand
GCCCCAAACCTGTTACCCAATTCAGTAAAGAGGTGATTTTCGGACCTAGAGGAAATCAATTAAATGAATCTGTTTCATATGTCAAAACCGAAAAAAATCATTCACTAGATTATGTTGTGAAATCTACAACTTTTCAAGAAATGATAATGGACTATGTTTATGACAAGTGGTCACTTTTTCCTCCCTATATAAGTTTTATAAAATGCGATATTGAAGGAGGAGAAGAGGAGATCCTTGAAGAGCTTTTGCATTTTGTTTACTACAACAACTGCAAAGCATATATCTCTTTTCACATCGCTTGGTGGAAATCAAAAAACATCCGAGAGTTTGCGCATTTGTTTAAACTCTTTAAAACCAACTGCCCAGCAGAAGATGTCTGCGAGTTTCTTCATGAGAACCCTTTTGCTTCTCTTCTTTTTGAACGAATTTAAGGAATATTGCCAATGAAAAATCTCAAAATTTATACTCTTTTAGTAATATTCACCTTCAGCACATGTTTTGCAAATTATGGATATTTAAATAACACTTTGGAACTTCCAGAAGCTTTTTTTCTTGATCGCATACAAGATCATCAGAGTATTGCCATCAATCTGGGAGCCCAGGAAGGCTCCACCGCGCTTTTGATGTCGAAGAATTTCCATCATATTATCGCTGTAGAAGATAATCCTGTATTATTTGTAGAGCTTACAAAAAATCTAAATGCTTGTGAAAATGTCACTTTATGCTCAACGTCTATCGGCAAAACTACAACATTTAAACAATTTGTTTTCGATAACATTTATGCAAATGAGTCGCTCCAAAAGCACAAAATAGGCTTAATAAAATGTGATCAAAAAGCAAATGAAGAGAACATTCTCGAAGATATTTTATATTTTGCTTATTACAACAATTGCAAAGTCTTCATCTCTTTTCATCTTTTTAGCTGGAAAACAAAAAAAATCGATGACTTAGACTATTTGTTTAAATTCTTTAACACGAATTGCCCGGTAAGTGACATTTGCCAATATCTGCGGGAGAACCCCTTTGCCTCTATTCTTTTTGAACCAAATCTTGATGCAGGAACTCTAATCAAACGTCGTATGCCCTGCTTAATTATTGGATATAATCAATATACCTATATAAAAGACATGGTTGAACAACTAGAAAAATACGAAGTCGACATTATTATTGCTGACAATGCAAGTGATTTTAAGCCGCTATTAGATTACTACGAAAAAGATTACAAACATACTTTACTAAGACAAAAAACTAATAAAGGCCACCTTGTCTTTAGTGATGAATATGTTAGAAAACTCACTGGCGAAGTATTTATCGTCACCGACCCAGATTTAAAATTTAACCCCAATTTGCCCGATAATTTCATTCAGGAACTTATTAATATTTCAGAACATTTTGATGCTAGAAAAGTTGGATTTGCCTTGTGTATCGATGCAGACAATTTAAGAACCGATATCCCGTTTGTAGAGTGGGAAACAATTTTTTGGAAAAAAAGGTTTTACTATTCTTTATATCCATCATTGGAAATATATTTTGCTCCAGTTGATACAACATTTTGCTTAATTAATTATACCAAGAATGCCTATCGAAATTTCCGAGTCGCAGGAAATTTCACCTGTATTCACCGTCCTTGGCATACAAATTTCCTCGATGGATTTCTACCTGAAGAATATGAAAATTATATAAGAAACAATAAATCGACTAACTGGTTTCCTCTTATGGAAGAGGATTCCTTGTTGAAAAATGTGGAAGTCGAGTAATATTAATAGCTTTGGGGCGTTAGCTCAGTTGGTAGAGCGCAACAATGGCATTGTTGAGGTCAGCGGTTCGACCCCGCTACGCTCCATAAAATACCCTCATTTCTTTAAATATCACATTCTTAGGTTGGAACGACGTGACACATTCGGGAAGGCTTTTCAAAAAAGTTTTTCCATATGGTCTGTTAAAGAGTCGCTCATCCAAGCAGAGAACGCACCCGCGATCGTCTTTCCGCCGCATCAATCTGCCAAACCCTTGTTTGAATTTCATGACTGCCTGGGGAACTGAATCTTCATTAAAAGGGTCCCGGCCCTGTTTTTTTAGGTACTCGGCCCGAGCCTCAATCAAAGGCTCCGAAGGGACAGGAAATGGCAACTTGACGATGATGACCAACCTCAAAGCCTCTCCGGCAACATCGACCCCTTCCCAAAAAGAATCCGTGCCGAGCAAAATCCCATTCTTTTGACTTTTAAACTCTTCCAACAGCTGATGCCTAGGCCGATCTCCCTGTTTAAGAAAGGAGAGATCTGAAAGCTCCTGAGCGCATTTGCTGAGCATGTCGTAGGATGTAAAGAGGACAAACGCTCCGCCTCCGCTGATTTTAATCGCCTCGCGGATCACTTGAGCTGCTTCTTTAATGAAGTGATAGGCATTAGGAGGCGGAAGATCGGAAAATCCCATCAATCGCGTACGCGTCTTGAAATCGAAGGGAGATGGATAGACCCCTTCAATCGCTTCTTCGTTTAAGCCGAGATTTTTTTTCACATGCTCAAATTGGTTGCTGATGGTCAGCGTAGCACTGCATAGAATCGTACTTTTAAGTGGCGTAAAGAGCTTTTCTTCTAGATAGGGGGCAACATCGAGTTGAGCGAGCGATAGAATGACTCCCTCTGGGGTTTTCTCGGCCCAGCGGACATCTTCAAGGGATTCGCTCGTAAAGAACTGATCAATTGTTGCAATGACCTCTTTCAGCCTATCGATAGTACCAGCGATATCGGCAAGCGCCCCATCTGCTTTAGACCTCACTTCATCCGGCACATCCCCTTTTAAACTATTTAAAGAAGCGCAGTACCGTTTCAGTCCCTCTGCTACTGCCATAAATGCTGGCACCCATTTTTCTTTCCAATCGGACGTTTTTAAAAACTCAGATGTCAGACGCCATTTATATTGCTGATTGTATTGATCCAGGAGATCAAAGGCCGAATTGATCTTAAGTGTAAGATCGCGCCGCTCGCCGGGTAAATCGATCCCTAATCTAATCTCTAAAGCCTTATCTTTCTTAAGGAGCTCTCTTAAGTACATGAGTCGACTCGTTTCAGGATGATGATCTGAGTGGACCCGGGCCAAGATTTTAAATATTTCAATCCGATGTAGCGTTTTAGTGAGAGAAGATCGAGCTACATGCTCCAGATGGTGAGCCTCATCGACAATGAGCCTTGTGAAGGGGGGCAGAATCGACTGTGTTTCACGTGCGAGAAGATTCGCCATCAACAAATGATGGTTAACGATGATAAGGTCGGCATCTTGTACTTTGTCACGTGCTTTGAAAAAGAAACACTGCTTGTAATGGGGACATTTAAGATAGGAGCAGGCATCCGATTCGGCATAAACCTTCTCCCACTGCTCTCCAGTTACAGAGAACGGGATAGCCGACCTGGTGCCATCGGTTGTTTTGGCCGCCCAGGAGGCTAAAGATTCGAAATCTTGTTCCTCTAGCTTTTTTAGACAGAGGTAGTTGCCCATTCCCTTAGCAAGCACCACTCTCAATTCAATCCCAAGAGCTTTCAAGAGCATGGGGATGTCTTTTTCGAGCAACTGCTCCTGCAAGGCAATCGTATAAGTGGAGACAACAATCTTTTCGCCCGTCTTATAGCTCCAGAGTAGCGCTGGGATCAAATAGGCAAGACTTTTACCAATACCGGTCCCCGCTTCAAATAGGGCAAATTTCTCCTCTTCAAAAGCCTCCCAAATCTGCTTCGACATCTGCTGCTGACCAGAGCGCGCTTCATAGGAAGGGAGACTTTTCTTGAGGAGTCCTGTATCGGAAAAAAGTTCATCTAAAAGCGTCAGGCTCTCATTCATGGATCTAGAATGAAGAAATGGAACAAAAAAATCTATAGACAGATCGATTATTTTCCAGCTATATTCTACTGCTCAAAAATTGAGGCCATCGATGAAAAAACTTTTCCTTCTTCTTATCCTGGGTCTTTTCCCACATTTCTCCATGCTTGCGAATGAACAACCTTTGGAAGAGATAATCATCCATCAATTCACAGGTGAACCACTCTTCGTCGGCCTCGGCTCATGGTGTAATGTTGCTCTGGCTCTTAGGGATTCGGGATTGCGCAAAGTTGCATTCCCCTTTGACTGGATTGCATCTGTAGACTGCGAAAAGTTCTTAGAAATTTTCATAAATGATTTTGAATTTTTCTTAGACGATGAGTACTTATTCGTCAAAAATGGCTATTTTTGGAATTCATATTATCGCCTCGAATTCCCTCATGATTATATTCAAGATGCAGAAGATAGAGAAATTTGGGCCGCATTTAAAGAGAAATATCAGCGTAGAATTCGTCGATTTCAGGAATTGGAAAATTACAGAGGGAAAGTATACTTTATTAGATCCGCTTTCGGATATTCAGATCATCCCGATCGGTTCTACAGATGTCCTGAAAATGTCTCTATCAGTGATAAGTATGCACGTAGGTTGTATAATGTATTACGCAAACGATTTCCATATTTAGATTTTGATTTAATTATCATTGACTTCAATCAACCAAATAAAAAACTCGACGACAACATCTACCGCTTCAAAGATGTGCCCACGCTTGATTCAATAAAAGCATTTGAATCAAAGAAACAGCCGAAGACAAAATCTTTTTGAAAATTCATCCCATTTCGCTATAGTGCCCCACTTGTTTGATTGCTCACACCAAGGAGAGAACATGCAAAGACTCCAACTATTGTTTTCACTTTTTCTTCTACTGCTATCCTTAAATACACTCGACGCCCATCCTGATCAGTCTGGTTTAGAAGAGCATTTATTGCATGATTGGAAAGGACAGACAGTCATTACCCGCACCACAAGAAAGCCAGCGCGAACTGCGATCCTTATTATCTCTGCACCCATTCTAGGGAACTCTCCTACAGCAAATCGTTGGAAATTAGGCAAAAAGGTCTGGGAGCAGTATATGAATAGCCATCCAAATGTAGATTGCTACTTTGTGGAATGCATTAAGCCTAGACTAGGAGAAAAAGAGAAAGTTTGGCTTGAAGGAAACACACTTTATGTCGGCGATTGGCATTATGACGAAAATAGCTGGGATCGAATCCTGCACAAAACAATTTTAGCAATGGAGTGGCTGCATCCACGATATACTCATTTCATTCGAACAAATTTAAACATCTTCATGAATCTAAAAAATATTAATGAGTACATGGAAACTCATCACGAGTCCTTTTTTTCTACTCCTTTGTGGGAGTCAGCATGGTATACGATAGGATATAGCATTATGTTTACAGCCGATGTTGCAGCCCATATGGTTAAAGACTATAGGAAGTTAGAAAGCATGCAGGTAGAGTTGATCTCTCCTGCTCATGTCGATGCTGGAGCGATTACTTCTTTGGCAACTGGTATATGGCCCTATGATAAAATCCACCCTTTTCGTTGCTGTCCAACGCTTCCCTTTGGCATTCGCCAGTTGATGAGTCCAGAATCCTTCTCAGCGACGCGATTAAGCCAATATGGGGCTCTATTAACTTCTCCCATTACCTTGGAACAAGCAATAAACTATATCGAGCAGGCTTCTCCATTCAACATGTGGTATCGCATCAGAGATGCATTAAATCTGAGAGATCTCGCTCAGTTCTATCAATATGCAATGCAAAAAAACTACCCTGAACTACCACAAATTGATTTGGTAAAATTTGTTGAATCATTAGAAAATGGAGGATTTTCAAGAGAGAAAATTGATTTTGCATATTGAATACGAATTTGCTATAGTGCCCCACTTGTTTGATTGTTCACAACATGGAGAGAACATGCAAAAACTCAGACTTTTGTTTTCACTTTTTCTTCTACTGCTAACACTAAATACGCTCGACGCCCATCCTGATCAATCTGGTTTGGAAAAACATTTATTGCACGATTGGAAAAAAAATACCGTTATTCCCTCTACGGCAAGAAAGCCAGCACGCACCGCGATCCTCATTATTGCCCCGCCAGTAATGGGAAATTGTCCTATATCTAACAGATGGAAGTTGGGTAAAAAAGTTTGGGAACAATACATGCAAAGCAATCCGAATGTAGATTGTTATTTCCTTGTTTGTGCGAAACCAAGACAGGATGAACAAATATGGTTGGAAGAAAATACTATTTATGTTGGTGATGCTTGGTATGAGGAAACTGGCTGCGATCGTCTTCTTCATAAAACAGTTGCTGCTTTAGAATGGTTACTTCCAAAGTATACACATTTTATACGCACAAATATAAATACCTTTTTTGATTTGGAAAGTGTTAATGACTATATGGAAACACACCATCAAAGTTTTTATTCGATTCCTTTTTGGCAAAGTGCTTGGTACACATTAGGATATGGGATTATATTTACAGCCGATGTAGCAGATCACATCGTAAAAGAATATAGGCGCTTAGATAGCATTGGAGAAGAATTGATTTCTCCTTACCATTCTGATGATGGGGCCCTTACTTCACTCGCAACTGGAGTCTGGCCCTATGATAAAATCCACCCTTTTCGTTGCTGTCCAACACTCCCATTCGGCATTCGCCAATTGATGACTGCCGACTCATTTTCTGCGAATCGATTAACTGAATATGGAGCATTATTAACCCCGCCTATTACTTTAAATGAAGCGATTTATTATTCCTACATAGCTGCTCCCACTGTCATGTTATATAGAACGCGCGAAGGTTTTACATTAAAGGAGCTTGCACAGTTTTATGAATATGTATTACAGAAGAATTACCCTGAATTACCACCAGTTGACTTAGTGAATTATGTCGAATCTTTATAAAATGGAGAAATTATGAAAAAATTATTTATCTTACTTGGGCTATTTCTATTTGCTTCTGTGAGTGCAGAAAATCTACAAGAGGATGCCTACCAAAAGTTATATGCTGTGCATGCCAAATATCGTTTAAAGCATGGGGAGCAACTTCATGAACTACCTGAACAACTGCTCACTTTAACTTTTTTGCCGCCGGATGCAAAGGTGCTTGAGATCGGGGCTGATGTTGGCAGAAATAGTTGTCTGATAGCATCGATTTTGAATGATTCAAGAAATATGGTTACTGTTGAGCCTCGTTTAGAAGCGATCCCTTACTTAAGAGAAAATCGCAATATTAATGGGTTGAAATTTCATATTGAGCCTTCAGCAATATCTAAAGTCTCTCTA
>JAGVJV010000115.1 GCA_020050965.1 Parachlamydiales bacterium | reverse complement strand
GGGAGCTAAATTCGATCAGGGGAAGATTGCTGGCGAAGGCGAGGGTTTTGGCGATGGTAGCGCCTGTCCGGATCCCCATGTAGGAGCCAGGACCCACTCCAATGGCGATGTAATCCAAATCTTTTATTTTGCAAAAACTTTGCAGCGCAGGAAATAGCTTGGCCGAGAGATTTTTTGACCCTTCGACTAAAACCATTTTTTCAATTGTGTCATTAAAGGCCAGCCCTAAAATTGCAGGATCTCGGCTTGTGTCGATTATCAATCCGTACATGGAAATAGGATAGCACATTGCAGTATTTTTCCCGAGTTGTTATGCTCAATTGATCCCTATGGCTAAGAAAAAAGATGAAAGCCTCGAAGAGGCCGTTAAAAAAACTGTTGGTAAAATTGAGAAGCCAGCTCGAGAGGTCACATTTGACCCTGAAGAGCTGACGCTTGTTCCCTTGTCGCGCCGCCCCTTTTTCCCTGGAATGGCAGCTCCTCTCATTATAGAACCAGGCATTTACTACGAGATGCTCAAGGTTGTCGCCGCCACTGAGCACAAGACGATGGGCCTTTTCCTCACCAAAGAAGAGGAGGTCAATATCTACAAACTGAATGTGGATGACTTTTACAAGGTGGGGGTCTCGGCCAAGATTCTACGCATTATCCCGATGGAACAAGGGGGAGCGCAGGTGATCCTGAATATGGAAAAAAGGATCACGATCAAAAAAGGGGGAAAAAAGGGGAAATTTCTCTCGGCGAAGGTCGCTTATCACGAAGATCCGCCCGCAAAAGGGCTTTCTAAAGAGGTGAAGGCCTATTCGATCAGCATCATCAGCACGATTAAGGATCTGCTCAAGCTCAATCCGCTCTTCAAAGAGGAGCTTCAGGTCTTTTTGGGCCACTCAGACTTCACCGATCCGGGAAAATTGGCCGATTTTGCAGTTGCGCTGACAACTGCTTCGCGCGAGGAGCTGCAAGGGGTACTCGAAGCATTTGATCTTAATGACCGCATTAGCAGAGCGCTGGTGCTCCTTAAACAAGAGCTCGATTTATCGAAATTGCAGAGCAGCATCAATCAGAAAATCGAGGGTACAGTTTCGAAAGCGCAGCGCGAATTTTTCCTGAAGGAGCAGCTCAAGACGATCAAGAAAGAGCTGGGACTGGAAAAGGACGACAAACTTCTCGATCTAGAAAAGTTTGAAGAGCGGCTGAAAATGCGTCAAATTCCCGACGATGTGATGAAGGTGATTGCCGATGAGATGGAAAAACTCTCGGTCCTCGAAATCCATTCGGCTGAATACGCGGTGAGCCGCAACTATTTGGATTGGCTGACGATTATTCCCTGGGGCATTTTCAGCGGCGGGATTGGTTCGGATAAATCGCACAATCTGAAATTTGCTGAAAAGGTTCTCAAAGAAGATCACTATGGCCTTGAAGATATCAAGGAAAGGATTTTGGAATTCATCGCCGTGGGGAAACTCTCCGGCGGCATGAAGGGAAGCATCATCGGTCTGATTGGGCCTCCAGGAGTGGGCAAAACCAGTATCGGTAAGAGCATCGCAAGGGCGCTCGATCGAAAATTCTACCGTTTTTCTGTCGGCGGGATGCGCGATGAAGCCGAAATTAAAGGCCACCGTCGCACTTATATCGGAGCGATGCCAGGCAAATTGGTGCAGGCTTTGAAGCATACAGAAGTGATGAATCCGGTGATTATGCTAGATGAGGTGGACAAACTCGGCTCGAGCTATCAAGGCGATCCAGCGTCGGCGCTGCTCGAAGTGCTCGATCCGGAACAAAATAGCGATTTTCTCGACCACTATCTCGATGTGCGCGTCGATTTGTCGAATGTGCTTTTTATTCTGACTGCCAATGTCATCGATGGGATTCCTGAGCCGCTGCGCGACAGGATGGAGATCTTGCGCTTGCCAGGTTACATCCTGGAAGAGAAGGTGCAGATTGCCAAGAAGTATCTGATCCCTCGCAATCGATCAAAGATGGGCTTAAGAGCATCGGATGTGACTTTCAACATCGATGCCCTCAAGCAGATCATCAACGGCTACGCAAGAGAAGCGGGAGTCCGCAACTTAGAAAATCAGATCAAAAAAGTGATGCGGAAAGTGGCGATCAAAATCGTCAAAGAAGAGGAACGGGGCAAAAAGACCAAGAGCGTCACCATCAAAGAAGATGTCCTCAAAGACTACTTAGGTAAACCCGTTTTCACCAGCGATCGTTTCTATGAAAAAACACCAGTTGGAGTCGCTATGGGCCTCGCTTGGACGGCGATGGGCGGTGCGACGCTCTACATCGAAGTCGTTCAAGTGCCCGGTGAAAAACCGACGCTGCAGCTGACTGGCCAAATGGGCGATGTGATGAAAGAGTCATGCCAGATCGCTTGGAACTATGTCCACAGCGCGATGAAACAGTTTGCGCCTAATTTTGCCTTTTTTGAGCGGAGCCAAGTCCACCTGCACATTCCAGAAGGGGCGACACCTAAAGATGGCCCATCCGCCGGGATCACCATTGCGACTGCGCTCTATTCGCTCATCATGAATCAGCCGGTGAAAAATGACCTCGGGATGACCGGTGAGCTCACCCTGACTGGAAAAGTGCTTCCGATTGGAGGTGTGAAAGAGAAAGTGATTGCCGCCCGTCGCTCAAAACTGACTACCTTGATTTTTCCAAAAGACAATCAGCGGGATGTCGATGAGCTTGCTCCTTATTTGAAAAAAGGCTTTCAATTCCATTTTGTCGAGCACTATGAGGAGGTTTTCCGTGTTGCTTTCGGAAAAAACATTTAAAGAAGCGATTGCAAGCAAAATGGTCGAGCCTGATCAGCTGACAACCTTTTGTGAGCAGATCCGCAAAGAGGGGAAAACTATCGTCACTTTGAACGGAAGCTTTGATCTGCTCCATCCAGGTCACCTGGAGATGATTTATCAGGCCTCACTCCAGGGAGATGTCCTGCTCATGCTACTCAATACCGATGCATCGATCAGAGGCTATAAAAGCCCGCAGAGGCCGATTAACCCTCTAGAAGTGCGCCTGCAACATATCGCCGCACTGGAGATGGTAGATTATGTAAGCTGGTTTAATGAACTCGATCCGATTAAAATCCTCGGCATGATCAAGCCAGATGTCCATTGCAATGGGAGCGAGTATGGCGAAAACTGCATCGAGGCGCCAGTCGTGAAAGAAAATGGAGGCCGGATCCACATTATTCAGCTGATCGGAGGCTACTCCTCAACCAACCTCATCAAAAAAATCCAGAGCTTATGCGACTAATTGGACATGTAAAAAATGAGAAACAGGCATTTCTCTTTTATTCTCTCTTGCTAGGGGAAGGGATCCATTGCACCTATGAAGTCGACAAAGATCAGCAAAAAAATGTCGTGCTCATTTGGGTCTACGAAGAAGATCAGATTGAACGGGCCGAAGCTTACCTCGAAGAGTTCAAAAACAATCCGCAAGATCCAAAATTCGCCCGCGTCGAGTTTCCCGAAGCACCTCCCGTTCCTCCAGACCACCTCGCACAGCCCAAAAAAACAGAAGAGGAAGAGAAACGGTCCTGGAAACAGCATCCGCGCAAAATCAAAAAGCATCCTCTGACCTCGCTCGTGATCATGGTCTGCGTATTTCTCTATATGCTCACTGTCATGCAAGAAGTGCAGATGGTGCAAGCCGATGGAGAGCTTTCCCTTACCCTTGGCTTTGTCCCCATAGCGCAAAAGCTGATGTTCGATTATCCCGCCTCCAATCAAAAAATCGATCAGATCCTTCAGGAACATTCGTTGAAAGGTGACAAGACCATTCCCCCCGCTATCCAGAAAGAGATCACTGCTGCGCAAAATATTCCCACCTGGCAAGGAGTGATTCCTCAACTGGTCTACAAACTGAAGAAAATGGTTCCCCCAACTGCTATCGATGGGCCGATGTTTGAAAAAATCAGAGAAGGGGAGTACTGGCGGCTCTTTACCCCTGTATTGCTACATGGCAGTATCCTCCACATTCTCTTCAATATGGCCTGGGTCTGGATCCTGCTGCCCCCAATTGAAGCTCGCCTTCCCAAATGGAAAATCCTCCTGCTGCTGCTCCTGCTTGGTGTCCTCCCCAATTTGGCCCAGTATTTCATCAGCGGACCCTATTTCCTCGGCTTTTCAGGTATCGTCGTCGGTCTAGTCGGTTTTATTTGGGTCAGGCAGAAAATTGCCCCCTGGGAAGGTTATCCGCTGCAGAAAGTTGTCGTCATCTTTGTCATCGTTTACATCGCCGCCCTCTTTGGCCTAGAGATCTTCTCGCTGATTCAAAATGTCGTCTCCAAACAACCGCTCTCTGCCAATATCGCCAACACCGCCCACATCGTTGGAGGCCTAGTCGGCGCCCTGCTCGGCTCTCTTCCCTTCTTCTCACGGGGGGCAAAATGAGCGTCCGCGATCTGATCATCCTTGGGTGTTCCTCTCAGCAACCCACCCGCCGCCGAAACCATGGCGCTTACCTTTTGCGCTGGAATGAAGAGGGTCTCCTTTTTGACCCGGGCGAAGGGACCCAACGGCAGTTCATCTTCGCAAACGTCGCCCCTCCCTGCGTCAACCGGATTTTCGTCAGTCATTTCCATGGCGATCATTGCCTCGGCCTCGGCTCGATGCTGATGCGGCTCAACCTCGACAAAGTGACCCACCCGATCCACTGCTACTACCCCGCCTCAGGAAAAAAGTACTTCGACCGGCTCCGCTACGGCACCATCTACCATGAGACCATAGAAGTGATCGAACACCCCGTCTCAGAAGAAGGGCTCGTCCACGATGATGGCAAATTCCAGATCGAAGCCTACTACCTGAAGCATGGAGTCGACAACCTAGGCTGGAGAATCAAAGAGCCGGACGTGCGTAAATTTGAAAAGGAAAAGCTCGACGCGCTTGGCGTCAAAGGTCCCCTAGTGCGCGAGCTGACCGAGCAAGGCAAATTGATCCTCGGCGGCAAAACCATTATACTCGACGATGTAAGCCATATCCGCCAAGGGGATGTCTTCGCCATCGTCATCGACACCCTTCCCTGTCCCAATGCAATCAAAGTGGCCAAAAATGCCAAACTTCTCCTCTGTGAAGCCACCTATCTCGAAGAACACAAAGACCTAGCCAAAGAATACCGGCATATGACCGCCAAACAGGCCGCCACCATCGCCAAAGAGGCGGGGGCAAAGCAGCTTATCCTCACCCACTTTTCAGCCCGCTATCAGGACCTAAGAGGCTTCCTAGAAGAGGCGCGCACCATCTTCCCTAACACTGAAGTGGCTGAAGATCTGAAATATTTTGATTTTCCTAGATAAGAAAAGAGATCACATCCAAGATGGGGATATGGACCTGTGGGGATTTTGGGAGTGATTTTGATCATCCTCATCCTACTAGGCAGAATTTAAAAAGAAAGGGAGAAGGCAAATGGTTTGCCTTCTCCAACTTTTAAATTAATTTAAAAGAGTCAATTTTGTGACGTAATGCTGATTCCAGGTAGCTCCAGTATATGTCTGTTTTGAAAACAATGCAGCTAAGGTATCCGAAATTGCATTTGTCTTATTAAACCCGATGAAATCATTAATTACTTTTCCTAAATTCGGTAAACAGGGTGCTCCATAAAATGCTTGAGTGGCTGATGGACGTGCGTCGTCAAGTAACAATGTGATATCGTCTCCATTTGCAGTATTTCTTGTAATCGTTTTAACCTGCTCACAGGCAGTCTTGATTGCCATAAATGGGGTTCCTTTTTCAGTAAATCC
>JAGVJV010000154.1 GCA_020050965.1 Parachlamydiales bacterium | reverse complement strand
GGTGTTTGGCCTTTTTACAAAAACGTTCTCTCGTTGGTGAAGCCCTCTCTCATGCTACCTATCCAGGAGTGGTCCTCAGCGTTGTTTTTGCAGCTATCTTCCTTCCTTTTTCCGAAGATGGGGCAGCCCTTTCGATTTTACTGGGGGCATTTTTAAGCGGCATCTTGGGGCTCGCTGTGATCGGACACATGGAAAAAAGGCTCAAAATCAGCAGCGATGCCGCCCTCTGTTTTGTATTGGCGATTTTCTTTGGGATTGGGGTGCTGATTGCCAGCCGTCTGCAGGTGACCCACGCCCTTTGGTTTCGACAAATTCAGATTTATTTATTTGGGCAAGCGGCAACGATGGTAGATAGTCACATTTACCTCTATGCGGCTTTGGCCCTGCTCGTCTCAGCCACTATCTGCTTCCTCTTCCGCTATTTGGAAATTCTCTATTTCGATCCTGGCTATGCTGGGTCAGTTGGTATGAAAACTGCCCTTGTCAATGGAGTGATCTATTTTCTGCTGGTTCTGGCTATTGTAATCGGCATGCGGAGCGTCGGTGTGGTCCTGATGTCGGGGATGTTGATTGCTCCACCGGTTGCTGCCCGCCAATGGACTAAAAAATTGGCCTCCTTCTTCCTCGTCTCTGCCCTTTTTGGAGTGGTAGCGGGATTTGTAGGGAATGTCCTCTCGGTCAAAATTCCCCTATGGACAGATCAACCCAAACTCCCTTTGCCCACGGGGCCGATGATTATCCTCTCAGCGACGGGCATTGCTCTCTTCAGTCTTCTTTTTTCTCCTAGCAAAGGGTATGTGACGCGAAAATTGCGGATCCTCGGTTTTAGAATCCGCTGCAGGGAGGAGAATATCCTCAAAGCACTCTATGAAGGGGAAAAATACACCGCCAGCTCTTGGCAACTGCGCCAAATGCAATGGAAAGGGTGGCTAGAAGATGGCAAATTGACCCAGAAGGGAAGAGAAGAGGCCGAAAAACTGGTCCGATTGCACCGCCTTTGGGAAGTGTATCTGATTTACATGGGGCAGGGGGCGGAGCGAGTTCATCAAAGTGCCGAGGCGATGGAACACATCCTCACTCCCGAAATCGAAAAAGAGCTGAATGATTTGCTGCAGAAGGAGGAAGGATGAATCCCTACTGGGAACTCAACTTTTTCCAATTTTTCCCCGTTTTTTTCGGGAGGTTGTTCCAATCGAAAGAGCTTGCTCCTGATGAAATTCAAGTTTTTGTCCTCGCCCTCATTTCGATTGCTTCGGCCCTCATCGGAAGCCTGCTGGTCCTCAAGCGGATGACTATGCTCGCCAATTCCCTCTCCCACACCATACTCCTTGGAATTGTGATCGCTTATCTATTCCTCAGCGCACAGGGAGGGGAACAACTTACCATCAATTTTTCCGTTTTAATTGCAGCAGCAGTTGTCACAGGATTAATCACTACCGTCCTCACCCAAGTCCTCAACCATGTTATTAAACTGCAAGAGGATGCCAGCATAGGCCTAGTCTTTACCGCGCTCTTTGCCCTAGGTATCATACTTGTCACCCTCTACACGCGCAATGCCCACATCGGTCTTGAAATTGTGATGGGCAATGCCGATGCACTCCACTTCAACGACTTGAAAATTGCTTTAGGTGTAGCGCTTACCAATGTCTTTTTTATCCTCCTCTTTTTTAAGGAATGGAAGCTGATCTGTTTCGATCAGGGCTTGGCTTCCAGTTTAGGTTTCCGACCGGCGCTGTTTAATTATTTACTCATGTTGCTAACCAGTGCAACCGCGATTAGCGCCTTCCGAGCAGTCGGGGTGCTCTTGTTTCTTGCATTCTTGGTTGGGCTGCCGCTAACCGCCCGGCTTTTGACCCATAATCTGAAGAATATGCTTCTGCTCTCTTGCGGGATAGGGGTTGTTTGTTCCCTGGTCGCAGTGGCCCTCTCTCGACATTTCCTCACCGTCTACCATGCGCCGCTCTCTACCTCGGGGCTGGTGGTGGTGCTCATCGGACTGGCCTTTGCGGTAGTGATGGTTTCAACACGAAGTCGTAAAAATGTAAAAATTTAAAATAGAACAGGATCCGCTTCGCTGCGGGATAAAAAGGATAACCATTTTTTCTTTTTTATCCTGCCGCCGAAGGCGATCCTGCCAGCGAAGCGGATCCTGATATAAATTTTATTTTTTTTATCCTGTTCCCTACTTTGACTTTAACTTAGTTTTTAGCATAATAGACATGATGAAACGGATCGGAATTCTGGGAAGTACTGGATCGATTGGAAAGGGCGCTCTCCAAGTCATTCAGCATCTCCAAGACAAATTTCAAGTAATTGCCTTAGCCGCAAAATCTAATATCGACTTGCTCGAGCAGCAGGCTAAGATGTTTCATCCAGAAGTGGTGGCCGTTTG
Organism: Parachlamydiales bacterium; assembly: GCA_020050965.1. GTDB lineage: Bacteria > Chlamydiota > Chlamydiia > Chlamydiales > Rhabdochlamydiaceae > Sacchariniichlamydia. The sequence goes on along the minus strand of JAGVJV010000154.1, from coordinate 2,870 downwards.
GGATGAGGAGAAAGCGTACCAGCTGCAGAAAAAGCTCCCTACCATTCCAGTGTTGGCAGGTCTTGAGGGCATCCTCGCCGTTGCTACCCATCCATCTGTCGAATTACTCCTCTCGGCGATGCCCTGTTTTGACGGGGTATTGCCCACGTTGAAGGCGATCGAAGCGAAAAAGACCATTGCGCTCGCCAATAAAGAAGCCCTGGTCGCCGCAGGGAATCTGGTCATGGAACTGGCGGCTAAGCATGGGACAACACTCATCCCTGTCGATAGCGAACACACGGCTATCTTACAGTGCCTGAAGGGCGAGGAACGTAAAAATATTCGGCGCATCATTTTGACAGCTTCTGGGGGGCCTTTTAGAGAAATGCCCAAAGATAAGCTCTCTCAAATTACGGTCGGCGATGCCTTGGCCCACCCTAACTACCGAATGGGGCCCAAGGTAATGATCGACTCCTCGACCATGATGAACAAGGGGCTCGAAATGATCGAAACGCACTATCTGTATGGAGTGGCGATCGATCTGATTGAGGTGGTTATCCATCCTGAACAGATCATTCAGAGCATGGTCGAGTTTAACGATCGATCGATCATGGCGCAGATGGGGGAGCCCAATATGCTCGTCCCCATTCAGGTCGCACTTACTTACCCTGAGCGGTATGAGGGGAATTTAAAACCCTTTGATTTTACCAAGGCCCAAACGATGCATTTTGCTCCTTGGGATGTTGATCGGTGCCGCTGTCTGGAGCTGGCCTACCAATCTTTGCGCGAAGGGGGAAGTATGCCCTGCTTCATGAACGGCGCAAATGAAGTGCTCGTCGAGCGGTTCTTGAACAAAGAAATTGGGTGGTTTGAGATCGGCCAAAAATTGGCAACTTTGATGGACCAGCACCAGGTTGCCGCCCCTAAAAATTACGAAGATTTCGCCAGCATCAATCGGCTGGCGCGCGATCTAGCTAAAAGGATATAAAACCATGATTGCAAGCATCCTCTATATTATTCTCGCACTATTTGGAATCGGATTTCTGATTTTCATCCACGAGCTCGGCCATTATTTCATGGCAAGAAAGGCGGGCATTACGGTGATCGCTTTTGCCATTGGTTTTGGCAAGCCGATCATTGAGTGGGAGAGAAATGGGGTGAAATGGCGCCTCTGCTACCTTCCGTTTGGGGGCTATGTGCAGATGGAGGGAATGGATAAAAAAGGGGCCTTAGAACCCTACCAAATTCCAGGTGGTTTCTTCGCTGCCAAGCCTTGGGATCGGATTAAGGTCGCATTTGCAGGACCACTTGCCAATATCCTATTTGCTTTTGTCGCTTTTATTTTTTTATGGGCGATAGGGGGACGTGAAAAACCCTTTGCCCTATTCACACATCACATCGGGTGGGTTGATCGGGATTCTGGCCTTTATGAAGCAGATGTGAGAGCAGGGGATGAGATCACAAAGCTCAATGGAAGAGACTACAAAGGATTCATGGACTTTATCTATGGGGTTTCTCTCGATCGGACAGCTTTAAACATCAATGGCTTTGAGGTCAATTATTGGGACCAGACGAAGACCCCATTTATTTACACTTTCCCTAAAGAGAAAAATCTCGATGTATTGGCTCCGGCCCAGTATTTGATCTATAAAGAGGGGGCTGAGCTAGCGGCCGATTCACCTATGCAAAGTAGTGGGATCGCCCATGGCGATCGAATTCTATGGGTCGATGGGGAGCTGGTTTTTTCTCTCCCTCAACTGGTCCATATTATCAATAGCCCCCGTGTTCTTCTCACTGTCGAACGAGGGGGAGAAACCTTTTTGACACGCGTTCCTCGCCTGTCGATCTGCGATCTCCGGTTGGCAACATCTGAAAAAGAGGAGCTCGATGACTGGCGCCACGAGGCAAAGCTGACTGCCAAAGTTGATCAACTTGCATTTATCCCTTATCGACTCACATCGAGTGGAATCATCGAAGCTCCTATTGGCTTCATCGATGAAAAATCTCAGCCGCAAAACGCCTATGAGCCAGCTAAACGCTCTAATATCGAAATCCCTCTGCAACGCGGGGATAAGATCGTCGCCATCCAGGGAGAAAAAATCAGCAGCTCTTATCAATTGCTCAAAGAGCTGCAGTCTAAAAAGAGTTTGATTGTCGTGCAGAAAATGGCAGATGCAAAGGCACCTCCTTATAGGGAAGCTGATCTTGGCTTTGAGGCTTCATTTGAAGTGACGCAGCTCGAAAAGATCATCCATACGATAGGGACAAATAGAGTGGTGCTTGAAGCCGGGGATCTTCGCTTGCTCGATACCGTTACCCCCGCTCCTATTCGTGAGGTTCGCGTACAGCCAAAGAAAAAAGCTGCCAAAGCGAAAAAAGAGGAAGTGTCCGATGAGGAAGCGTTTAAAGAAACTCAACTGAGCCAGATCACCTCTATCCTCCCAACCATAAACCGGCTGGCCCTCAATATCCCTGTACAGGATAAAACCGTCACCTATAACCCCAACCCAATTACCCTATTCGGGCAGGTTGTGAAAGAGTCCTACAGAACCCTTTTCGCCCTCGTCACCGGTTTTTTAAGCCCAAAGAACGTTATGGGCCCTGTAGGGATAGTACAAGTGATCCACCAAAGCTGGATGCTTGGAGCGCCCGAAGCCCTCTATTGGCTTGGACTAATTAGCTTGAATTTGGCTATTTTTAATCTCCTCCCGATACCAGTGCTCGATGGAGGACACATCCTCTTATCAGTAATCGAAGCGGTCACAAAAAAACCGCTCAAGGCTAAAACCCGTGAGCGGCTGATCCTACCCTTCCTGATCTTGTTAATAGGACTGGTTATTTATTTCACTTTCAACGATATTCTGCGGATTTTCACTTCGTTTTTTTCGTAG
>JAGVJV010000280.1 GCA_020050965.1 Parachlamydiales bacterium | reverse complement strand
CTCTAGGTACACCGAATCTACTGCTCGTCATGATCTTATTACTGGTTCAATTAGCGATGTCGATTTGGGGAGTCGTGATTCTTGTAAAGGGACTCGCTGAAGTGCAAGGGTTTTCTGCATGGAAAGGTCTTCTCAACGTTTTGATCCCCATTGTGATCGTCTTTGTTGTCTTCTTTATCATCGGGTTTTTAGTGACATTTATAACAACTTTGTTGGGACGTTAATATTTAATCAAAAAAAATAATTAAGGAGTATTATGAAACATAAATTAAAACAAATTTTAGCAGTTTCAATGGCGACGTTATTTGTGCCATTTGCTGGGCTCTCCGCTGCTACTATCCCAACTGCTGAAGTCGTCCAAGTCAAAAATGTGGATTGGAAAGAGTTTCATTCAGTGACAGGAAAATGCACACTGATGTTCCCTAATGCTCCAGAGCACATCTCTGAGAAAATGAGTGTTCCAGAAGAAGGGTATGACCTTAAATATGACGCCTATATCGCCAGCCACGAGAAGAAAAGTGTCTACATGCTTTTGATCGCTCAGTATCCAAAATTCGTCGACCAATCTCTCGCTCAAGCCTCTTTGGAAGGGTTCCTCAATGGGATTTTAGCTAATAACCCTGGCAATCAGCTGCTCTTTGCAGATATGCTGCTCGTAGAAGGGAAGCCTGCTCTTGATTTCTTCATCCGCACTGGCGGCATCTATTTTAAAGGGCGCGCCATCATGGTTGACAATCAGCTCTACTTAATGGCGATGGAATGTGAAGTGCAAAACTACGATGAATCTCGTTACAACTACTTCGTGACATCATTTAAGTTTAACAAGAAGTAAGGTGAAAATATGAGAAGTAATTTTAGATGGTTAGCAATTCCTGCTCTTTTTGCAGTCGTTGCATTGGTGAACAATGGGTGTTCAAAAGATTCAGACACTCAGCAGGAGACTCGAGGAAGCAGAAAATACGCTGAAGACAAAAAAGGTGAGCCGATTAAGAGAGGCTGCAGTCGTTGCGGCGTTCGCAATCGTCCTACTGAACAATAATACCGGCCATTCTTGCTAGTTCAGCTTCTCGGTCTTGGCTATCGACGAAGCTGATCTGGCAATAGGTTCGATTTCCGCTTTCTTCTTTATAAACACGCAGGTGATGATCGCCTTGACGGGCCACTTGGGGGAAATGGGTGATGCAGAGCACCTGTCTCACTTTTCCTAGCTCTTTCAGTTTTTGCCCCATGATCTTCGCTGTTTCGCCGCCCACATTGGCGTCGATTTCATCAAAGACCATTGTCTTAGGCTGACATTTTTCAGCTAGGACCAGCTTTAAAGAGAAGAGCAACCGTGAAAGTTCGCCCCCGCTGCCGCTCTCTTTGACAAGCACCGGCTGCTCTCCAGCATTAGCTTGCAAGAAAAAATGGATCGCGTCTTCGCCCGATTTCGAGCGGGGAGCAGGATCTACCTTTATCGTCACCTGGGCAGACGGGATATTGAGCTGCTGCAAAAAGGTGGAGAGCTTTTTCCCAAGTTCTGCAGCACCTTGTTGCCGTTTTTGGGAAAGCTGCTTACAAGCTGCTGAAGTCTTCTCTTTCAATGTAGTCAGCTCGCTTTTTAGGGCTTCAATCTTTTCATCGATCCCCACAAGGCTCTCTAGCTCTTTCTCTATCTCATTTTGGGCAGCCAAGAGCTGTTTCCCATATTTTCGCTTTAGACGGTCGAGAACTTTAAGCCGCTCTTCAATAATGTTGAGGCGGCCCGGGTCGCTTTCGATCTTAGCCTGAAAGCTCTGAAGCTGCGAAGAAAGCTCCGTCAGCTGCAGCCTTGCCTCTTTGGCCATTTTCATCGTCTCATCGAAGCTCGCGTCATATTTAAGGATCGGATTAAAGAGGGCTGTGATGGTGTTGCACTGTTCAATGGCGAGGTCACTTTCTGAAATGATCTGTCCAGTGGTGGCCAATAGCTCTTGAGAATTACTTAAAAGGGAATATTCTTCAAAGAGCGCATCTTCTTCCCCCTCCTGCAAATTGGCCTCGAGCAATTCCTCTAGTTGATCATTTAAAAACTGCTCGCGCTGACCATTCTTCCGCTCTTGCAAAGTGTCGATTTCAGTTTGCAGTTTTGAGCTGGATTCCCATAGAGTTTGAAAGGGGATTAGGTCGATATCTGCATACAGATCCAAGACCTCTCGCTGGTTGAATGACACTTTCTGATCAATAAAATCGACTAAATAAGGCGCCAAACTTTGTAAAAGAGAGGCTGGGACCATCTGCCCCGCAATAAAGGCGCGGCTTTTGCCAGCTGCGCTGATTTCCCGCGTTATAATGAGCTCTTCATCCTCGGCCACCTCGATTCCAGCTTCCTGTAGAACGGCTGGCACCTTTTCCAGATCAAACGAGGCTTGAATGATCGCCTTGTCACATCCTTTGCGGACCTTGGTCGAATCTGCCCTCTCACCCAAAATCAGGTGGATCGCCTCGACAAGAGCCGTTTTTCCTGCCCCAGTCTCTCCGGTGATCATGGTCAGACCGCCCTCAAACTGAATATGGGACTCTTCAACCAGGACTAAATTTTTTATGATAAGCGTCTTAATCATTGATGATTTGATCTAATGTTTTGAAATGGAGTTTTCCTACTTTCTTCAATACCTCTTGTCCATGCTGTGACACAAGCTTTTTGCCTGTCACAATCACCATCGAATTGGCCCCCTTGGGCAAAGTCATCCCGATCATTTTGCCAAGTTGATCGATCCCTTCAACAAAGGCAGCTCGCGCCAAAATCGAGGCTGCTGCAACGACTGGATCCTCTTCCCCGCGATGCCTCTGCGCAAGGTCCACTTCCAAGTGTTTTCGCTTTAGCGCATTTTCGACCACATGCTCGCTTGCAAACTGGTCGATGATCACATTTTTACAACCTGTACTTAGGACCAGTTCTTCAATAGCTGTGGCATGCCCCCAGGCGAGCAGATGGTTGAGGTTCTTAAACTTTTCGTAGAGCTCATTGTATTTGAGAGGATGGAGCCGAACAATGCTATGGGGAAAGTGGCTGCGGATGCGGGATGCCATCGCGATTATCGCCTTGTCCTGCATCGTCTTGCTATCGCGCACACCTAGTTCAAGCAATTTTTGCACCCCATCTTTGTCGGCATAAACTCCCGCAATGCATAATGGGCCGAAAAAATCGCCTTTGCCCGCTTCGTCAATTCCAATTCTTGGCGTCAGATCGACATCGAGATGCGGATGGGTATAGGAGAGGTTTTTAAGAATTTCAGGCTCGAGATAGAAGGCGATGAACTCCTCTTTCCCCTTGCCCTGCACCATCAATTTCCCAGAAGTATATAAGGTGAGCGAAACGCCCTGTTTCTTGGCAGAAAAAAGAGTGTACGGTGGCTTCGACATCTCAAATCCTTGATCGATCAGGTCGTTTTTCAATTTGTCGGCTAGGGCTAAATCGATGGTTGTCACAAAGCTATTCATAAGCACATATCTTCTCATTGTTAGAAAATATTGGCAATATTGATGAATTTCTTTATGGTAGGATTTTATGACTGAAAAATATACGAATCGGTTAATCAACGAGAAGTCGCCCTATCTTCTCCAGCACGCCCATAACCCGGTCGACTGGTTCCCTTGGTCTGAAGAGGCATTCACTAAGGCTAAGGCAGAAGATAAGCCGATTTTTCTATCAATTGGCTATGCGACTTGCCACTGGTGCCACGTGATGGAGCGGGAAACCTTCGAAAATCTCGATATCGCGCAGGCAATGAATGACACCTTCATCAATGTGAAAGTCGACCGCGAAGAGCATCCTGAAGTGGACAGCATCTATATGGAGTTTGCCCAGGCCCTCATGTCTTCTGCAGGAGGTTGGCCCCTCAATGTGATTCTCACTCCCGATCTAAAACCCTTTTTCGCCGTCACCTATTTACCTCCCAAAGCAAGCAAGGGACTCATCGGGATGGATCAATTCATCATCCAAATCAAAATGCTCTGGCAAAGCGAAGAGCGCTCGCTCCTAGTGACTCAGGCAGATCGAATTGTTCAACTCTTTGAAAATTCCGCAAAGACACAAGGCCCAGAACTCCCTACTGAAACCAGCCTGCACCATGCAATTCAGATGCTCTTTGACATCGCCGATCCGGTTTATGGGGGCATTAAAGGGGAGCCCAAGTTCCCCCTTGGCTACCAAGCCGATTTCTTGCTCCAATACTCCAAGGCGATGAGCGACAGCCGTTCCCTCTTCTACATCGAGTTGACGCTCCAAATGATGGCGCGGGGCGGGATCTACGATCAACTCGGCGGGGGTTTTGCCAGATATTGCATCGACGAACGGTGGCGCATTCCCCATTTCGAAAAAATGCTCTATGATAACGCCATCTTAGCTCGCACCTACCTAGAAGCCTATAAATACACAAAAAAGATCTTCTTTAGCCAGATCTGTCGGCAGACAGATCGGAAGAGCGT
>JAGVJV010000047.1 GCA_020050965.1 Parachlamydiales bacterium | reverse complement strand
GGGCACGTGATTGTCGAAGATTTCGCCGTAATTGGCGGCATGACCCCCGTGCACCAATTCTCCCGCATCGGCAGCTACTCAATGGTCGGTGGATTTAGCCGAATCACCCATGACGTCCCTCCCTATACAATTGGAGCGGGCGCACCGTATAAAATCGGCGGCCTCAACCTCATCGGCTTGAAGCGACATGGGTTTCCATTCGAAGTGCGCAAAGCTTTAAGCCAAGCATTCCGCTATACCTACCGCTCAGGCCTTACCCTGCAAGCGGCCCTAGAGAAAATTGAAGCAGAAATTCCTGCTGATCCCCATGTTAAACACTGGATCGACTTCTGCCGCAATTCCCGCCGTGGCCTCATTGGGTTCCAGAGCGTTGTGGTTGAACCGCAGGAAGACTTCGCAGAATTCGAAGAGCTTTTGGAAGAAGTTTGAGACTTATATTTTTCGGAACACCCACATTTGCTGCTCGAATCCTCGAATATCTCATTGCGCAGGGCCACACCATCGTCGCGATCGTCACTCGGCCCGACAAGCCGCGAGGCCGCTCTCAACAGCTACAGCCCTCGGCTGTCAAGGCGCTCGCGCAGGAAAAATGGCCTGAAATACCCCTTTTTCAACCAACAAAAGCTTCTACTGACCCCTTTGCAGAGCAACTCAAAGCTCTCAATCCCGATGTATTTATCGTCGTCGCTTATGGTGAGATCATCAAAGAAAATCTACTCAAAGTGCCCAGCAAAATGTGCATCAATATCCACGGCAGCATCCTGCCGAAATACCGAGGAGCTGCACCCATTCAGAGAGCCCTGATGGCCGGAGAAAGGGAAACTGGAATCACGATCATCGAAATGGTGCTACAAATGGATGCGGGCGATATTTTGGGAATTGAAAAGATTAAAATAGGCGCAGAGACCAATTTTGCAGAGCTCAGTGAGCGCTTGTGTCAAATATCAGGGCCTCTCGTTCAAAAAGTGCTTGAACAAATTGAGCGAGGCGCCATCCAAAAAACTCCCCAAAACCATGCTGAAGCGACTTTTGCGCCAAAAATAAATTTTGAAGATCGGATCATTCATTGGGAAAAGAGCGCAGAAGAGTTGCACAATCAGATCCGTGCCCTCTCTCCCGATCCAGGTGCGCTCTGCACAGTAGAGGTCAAAGGGCAAAAAAAGACCTTGTCAATCAAAAAGGCAAAAGAAAATTTAAACTTATCTGGCGCTCCTGGACAAACTATGGTCTATCAAAAAAATGAATGGATAGTGGCTTGCGGGAGTGGAGCGATTTCTCTGCTAGAAATTCAACTTGAGGGGAAAAAAGCGATGAAAATCGATGAATTTATCCGTGGCAACCCCCAGCCGATCACAATAAAAATTTAATCTGCTTGTACAAAAACTCCCCCTTTGCGTATAATTCTAACGCTTTATAACCGAACCAAGGATTGTTAATGTCGGCTTCAGCACTAGTAACTACTGCTCAATCACGCGAGTTTGGGCACACTCATGAGTCAGCATCAAAGAAGATGAATGATCCCGTCGATGTCGGGGCAATGTACGCTCGAGAAAGGGTATTTTCAGTTTTCAAACTTTTCTATGTCTGGGGTATCGATGTTCCTAAAGAGTTTGGCTTTGGGTATGCGAATACAGAAGAGGCAGGAGTCGTTAGAAAGAACTTGAACATGGCTAAATTGCTAGAAGCCCCAGGAAAGTTCCTTGAAAACATGAACAGATTGCGCGAAAGAACTATTGATCTTATAAAAGATCCCTCTTTTAAGGGAGCTTATGAATGGATCAGATCTGCCAACATGATGATCAATCCGATCTATGATGGGGGATTTGATTTTACCAATAAAGCCGGCCTGATTAAGTTTGATCCGGGAACCTTACACGTCGCAAAAGGAGTTAACGCCAGTGCGATGGTCTTTGGTTTCGGAACAAATGTTATCCATGATGCAATGGATATTGCGAGTAACAGAGTCAACGACAAAGAGGTTAAAGGGGAGCTCCGAGAATATTATCGGCAAGTTGGAATGTCGACCCTCCTCAAGACAGCCTACGATATTTCTCTACTTGCTCTGGGAGTGTTGACAGTTCTGGCGACTTTCTTTGCAGTAGTCATTCCTGGAGCTCTTTTCGTCGCATTCTCTGCAAGCTCTGTGGTTGCCCATATCGCTAAATTCTTCTACGAAAATATCGGGGAAGGTATCAAGCCAGCGACTGACGCTGTGAAAAAATTTGAAACCAACAAGGGGAAAGTATGACAACAGCAGTATCTACACTTACCAAGTGGCTAGAACCAAGTGAGTTCAACAAACAAACAGTTCATCTGTTGAAATCCCCTGAAATATCCGATGTGGTCGAAGGTGTGATCGTTGGGTTACAATGGTTTAACACTGCAACAGGCAGTGAGAAAGCACATCATGCAGCAGAAAAATTCGAAGTTCTTGAAGAAGCTTGCGCCCTTCCAGCAATCCCTGAAAAAATAGGCGCGGTAAAAACACACTTAGAAGAAGGGGAAAATCTAAAAGCTTTCCAAAGCGGACTTTTGCTAGGCACCAAGGTTGCAAAATCGGCAAAGTTCTTCAATTCGATCGATGTCTTCCCATTAGGAGAGCATCTGAAAACAGCAAATGCAGCCTTCTGGGGCTTTCTGGGCGTTTTTGATTCGATTAATATCGTCGGATCCGTAAAGGAAGCGCATGAGCTGAATAAGAGCTATAATTCCGCAAAGGAAGCAGATAAATCGATCATCGGCCATCGTTTCTGGATTGCTTGTTTGAATGTAGTGAAAGCGGTCAACTGCGTGGCGCAAGCCTGCATCGCGCTCGTAGCGATCTTCTTCGCCAGCATCGCGACTGGAATTATCTTCAATCCGCTCGTATTCCTAGGATTGACAACTTCTTGGCTGACACTTAACTTCGGAATCCATTACTATGAGAAATTTGTAGATAAGTGGGAGAAAGAAGCTAAAGATGCTCCTAAGGCTCTACCTCAACAACCAATTCGAGCCTAATTCATGTCGACCGCCAGTATTCCTTCAAGTATTGCTGGCGGTTTTAATTACGACCATCTACTTGAGGGGACCATTTGGGCCGGATGGCTCGGATGGACAGTCTTCAATTTAAACCAATCCCTCTCCGATCGCCAAAAAGCGGTTGAATTACCTGAAAGCTCCGAAAAAGCGACGAAAGTCTGGAATGCCAATAAAAAACTTTTTGTTAGCTCCTGTTCTTGCGCTTCAGCCTCCTCGATCGTTTTTGCCTGGTTTGAAAAAGTGGGGGTGATCTCTGCCGGAATTTTTAGCCCCATCTTCGGCGTTATTGGTTTCGGCGGAGGTGCCATCGCTTCCCTTGTACAATTGATCGATGCCGTCATAAATTTCAATAATAGCACCATTGACCACAGCCAGGCCAAAGATCCTGTCGCCAAGAGGGATATCGCCTTAGGGTTTCTTCCTAAGGTCGTCGCAATTGCCTTTCTCGCCTGCGCGACCGCCTGGGGGATTCTAGGAGGAGCTCATATCATCCTCGGTGGGGTGCGGCTAGCCCTCTTAGTCGATCAAATGTTGAAATATACCATTATCTCCTTCCTGTCCTACTTTGGTTCGACAATCCTCGTCTCCCTGCTCGCAAGCGACTCAAAAAATCTTTCACCAAAGGTGGCGCAGTGAAACTTCAAGAATGGGTAATCGTCGCTTTAGTGATAGGGCTTTTTGCATCCATATGCATTATAGGGGCATGTTAAAATGAAATTTATAGGTGAAAATCCTCTGAAAACTCAAGGGGGAGAAAATTTCATTGGAGGAAAAATATCAACTTTGATATTCTTTGCGTCTTTGAGGCT
>JAGVJV010000270.1 GCA_020050965.1 Parachlamydiales bacterium | reverse complement strand
TTTTCGTTTTTGCTCGCCATTCCGACGATTGTGGGAGGAAATATAGTCGAAACGCTGCGCCTTTGGAAAAATGAAGAAGCTGTCCAGGTCAACCTCGATTGTGCGCTTGGTTTTGCCGCCGCCTTCATTGCGGGAATGCTGGTGATCCGTTTTGCGATCAGCTTTCTTGAAAAAGGGAATTTAAAACATTTCGCCTGGTATTGTATGCTATTGGGCGTACTTGTGAATCTGTACTTATGGTCGTAAAAAAACAGGAAAAAAAGTCATTCTTTCAGCGCCACCCAGAGGCAAAGGGGCTTTTTCTCCTTGGGCTTTCGATCGTGATGCAGCTCTCGCTATTTAGCTTCCACAACGATGCTCCGCGTGATAATTGGCTTGGGCTAGTTGGCCATGGGATCGCTTTTGCTTTCACTTATGTCTTTGGGCTGGGAAGCTTTCTCCTGATGTTTTATTTGGGCTATTTGGGTGTAATTACTTTGAGTCGCAGCAATGAAGAGCGAATCACGCCTAAGAATTTTTATTTCGGCAGCTTTCTCTTTGCCTTCTGTATTCTCCTTAATTTAATTGCCGAGAACAAGCTTCCGTTCCCCGACATTTTGCTCCACAAGGTGCGGGTCGATACGATCGTTTTGAATCAGCCCTATCCCCACATGCATATCCGACATAATCTGGGGGGCGTGCCGCTCTATTATCTCTATACCGATTTGCCCATGTATAATCTGAAGCATCTGCTGAGCAATGTGGGCATAGGAATTACCTTTTCAATCATCGCAATTGTCTCAGCACTGCTCTTCATGGAAATCCCTGCGGTGAAGGTTTGGGAAAAACTGAAGAAATTGGGATTCTGGGCTTATAAGTCTGCAAAAGATTTTAAACTCCCGAAAAAAGAGGTTGAGCCCCCTGTTCTTTCAGTAGAACCGGTCCCTCTTTTCTCAGAAATTAAAGTGATGCCGGCCCCAAAGAAAAAAGAACTTGCTCCTGCTCCTACTCCAGCACCCACCAAAAGGGAAGCGGCGATCAAAGCGCAGAGGGTAGCCAATGGCGATTTTGCTGCATTTACCTTGCCCCCAGCAACGATGTTGCGCGTTCCCAAGCAGGTCGATCCGGCGCTTCTGAAGAAAGATCTGCGCAGGCAAGCTGCCCTTTTGGAAGAGACTCTGATGAGCTTTGGAATCGAAGCCAAGGTGGGCGATATCCACTGCGGCCCGACCATCACATCGTTTGAAGTGCAGCCCTCTGTTGGGGTCAAGGTACAAAAAATTAAAGCGCTTGAAAATGACATCGCACTCAATCTGCAAGCCAAATCGATCCGCATCATCGCGCCAATTCCTGGGAAAGCGGTCGTGGGCGTAGAAATCCCCTCTCTGATACCTCAGGAGGTAGGTTTTAGAGAACTGCTTCAGTACTATCAGCAAGGAAAGCAGAAGGCGCAGATTCCGATCCTGCTCGGGAAAACGGTGACAGGCGAAATCGTGATGAGCGACCTGGCCAAAATGCCCCACTGCATCATCGCCGGCGCGACAGGTTCTGGAAAATCGGTCTGCATCAATACGATTGTCATGTCAATCGTTATGAATGCCAGACCCGATGAGATCAAACTTCTGATGGTCGATCCGAAAAAAGTCGAACTAACTGGCTATACCAATCTCCCCCATATGATCGCCCCGGTCATCACCGAAGCGCATGGGGCCTTTGCAGCGCTCAATTGGCTGGTCAAAGAGATGCAACTCCGCTACGAAATTCTCAAGCAGCTTGGCCTGCGCAACATCGCTGCCTTTAACATGCGCAAACGGGATGTCCAATTTGAAGAATCGCTCGATATCCCTATTCCCGAATCGATGCCCAAACTCGTGGCGATCATCGACGAGTTTGCCGACTTAATGATGGCAGCCGATTCTGATCTTGAAACGCCGATTGCTCGTATCGCTCAGATGGCACGCGCCGTCGGGATCCACCTGATTCTGGCGACGCAGCGCCCCTCGCGCGAAGTGATCACAGGCCTCATCAAAGCCAACTTCCCAACCCGCATCGCATTTAAAGTGGCCTCTCGCATTAACTCCCAAATCATTCTCGACGACAGCGGCGCCGAAAGTCTGCTTGGAAACGGAGACATGCTCTTTTTGCCCCCCGGCTCATCGCATCTGATCCGTGCGCAAGGGACCTACATCAGCGATGACGAGATCAATCAGGTGGTCTCTTTCATCTGCAATCAGGCTCCCCCTAAATATTTAATTCCCTCTTTTGATAGGATGCCAAGAGAGGAGTTGCAAACATCCGATGAGGGGAAAGACAGCCTCTATGATGAGGCCCGCTCAATTGTGGTGGATACTGGAACGGCGTCGACCACTTTCCTCCAGAGGAAATTGAAAATCGGCTATGCCAGAGCAGCTTCTCTGATGGATGAATTAGAACAAAAAGGGGTAATCGGACCACAAGAAGGTGCTAAACCGCGCCGCATCTTGATTGGCCTGCCCAAAATAGAGGAATAGCGTGCAAAAGATCTTGCTTGCAGATCCCGATGAAGCTCTCCTCGCCAAATTGCGGAGTGCGCCGGGAAGCGAACACTACTCTTTCGAAGAGGCCTATACCGGTGAAGAACTTCTCGAGAAGCTGGATTCCTTCTGCCCTGATCTGGTCTACATCGCCCTGATGATCCCCCACATGCACGGCATCGAACTGCTTAAGCGGATCCGATCCAACCCCAAAACAGAAGGCACCGGCGTGATCATTGCCTCACCCAATTCGATGATCCAAAATTGGCACGCTGCCTTAGTAGGAGGAGCCAACTACTTTCTAGTCAAACCATTCGAAATCCCTTTTCTCTATATTCTCTTCAACCGCTTTTTCGAAGGGAACCTTACACCTGAGCCCCCTCCACCCACTTTACATAAAAGCGATGAAGAACTTTACCAACCTAAAGTCCATCATCAAGACTCCTACCTTAAATTTTGGGGAACAAGAGGCTCAAATCCTGTCGCTGGTCCCGAGTTTGTCCGATTTGGGGGGAATACCTCCTGCCTCGAGGTCCATCATGGAAATGAGTTGATCATCTTTGATGCAGGTACAGGCTTGCGTCCTCTCGGTCAAACGATCGATACAAATAAACACAAGACGATCCATCTCATCATCAGCCATACCCATTGGGATCACATCACAGGGTTTCCCTTTTTTGACCCAGTCTATAACCCCAATGTCCACGTCGTGATCTGGTCCCCTGTCGGCTTCGAAAAATCGACCAAAGAGCTTTTCACTGAAATGCTCGCCTACGATTATTTCCCTGTCCGCTTAGAAGACATGAAGGCCAAGGTCTCTTTCAATGATCTGCGCGATGGTCACTCGGTCACAATTGGCGATATCAAGATCGACACACACTATGCCTATCATCCGGGAGCTACGTTATGTTTTAAAATCCACATAGCAGGCAAAACCTATGGCTATGCGACTGATAATGAGCTCTTTTTAGGTTATTTAGGAAACCCCAATCATCTAGGGCCTGACCATCCGCTGATCCATTCTCAGAGAAGTATTATTGATTTCTACAAGTACACAGATGTACTCATCCATGAAGCCCAATACACTCAGCAAGAATATGAAAGACGCATTGGTTGGGGTCATTCATCGGTTTCTAATGCGGTGATTTTATGCAAGTATGCCGAAATCAGCGAGTGGATCGTCACCCACCACGATCCAAAGCATTCAGATCAGGATTTGCTCGATAAGTTGCAGCTACAAAAAGATGTTCTAGACCAGTGCAAGATCCATTGCCATACGCAGATGGCGTACGACGGCATGAAGTTAATGTTATAGTTTAAATGCAAAGGCGCGGACTTGGCGCCTTTGCGGTTGATAACAGTCCCAGAAGTTTACCGTAGTAACTGTTATCAGGAATATATCCGAAGTCCATTACTGATCCGTAACTAATTACCATTTTGATAAATGATAAATTTCTCTTTTTTGAGTTTGACCACCATCTTTCCTTTGCAGGCTTTCGATTCTTCCAGCGCTGGAGATAGCAATTATTCCTTCTCCAACTGGGTTGCCATCCACAAATTTCCCTTTAGCAACATGACCAGTGCTGGTGATTGCAATTATTCCTTCACCATCTGCCCTGCCATCTTTATATTGTCCTTTAACGACTTTACCATCAGCCATTATACCAACACCTTCTCCATTTGGCAGGCCATCTTTATATTGTCCTTTAATGACTTTACAATCAGGCCATATACCAACACCTTCTCCATTTGGCTTGTCATCTTGATATTGTCCTTTATAAACTCCACCATTAGGCAATATAGCAACACCTTCTCCATTTGCCTTGCCTTTTTTAATTGATCCTATATAAGTCACACCACCGTCATAAATGACTTGTGCTATGCCATCAAAGTCGGGAGGGGCATTTGATAAAAAAATAGGACGCTGAGAAACTACTTTTTGAACTTTAAAAGCTTCATCTCCAAGTACTTTCAGAAGATCGTTTACGAGAGTTAACCCCTTCATCCTCAAAGCGAAATGCCAGTATTTCAACAGCGATTTCTGATTCCTCGCCGAGGCCTATAGAATTATAAAATGCATTATTATTCGAACTTTCTTGCTTTGAAACATTTCCAAAAACTGAGCTCATTGCTCCTCCTTGTTTTTTAGTTTAAAAAGATTTATATTATAGCAATTTTAGAATTAATTATCAATTCATATTAAATTTTTATTATAAAGAAATGAGTTGGCTCACTTCATATTGGTAAGCGACTGAGACTTGCACCTGCGCATTTTGTTCTTCCAGCATCGCTGAGATGACCATTTGGGCTACTTCAGGGGTATTGCACTCGCTCGAGAGATGGGCCAAATAGACATGCTTCAGCCGGGGATGTAATACTTCTTTTAAGAGTTCGGCGCACTGATCATTGGACAAGTGCCCCAATCGTCCCAGCACCCTTTGTTTATAAATGGGGGGCCGCGTGCAGGAATGGACCATTGAAACTTGGTGATTGGATTCTAAGTAGAGATAGTCGCAGTTCTGTAATTTGCTTGTCACAAGCGAAGAGGCAAATCCTAGGTCTGCACAGACGCCCAGCTTTGCACTTGCTGTCTGCACGATAAAGCCCACCGGATCAGCTGCATCGTGTTGAATACTGAATGGATCGAATTCCAGATCCCCGAATTCAAACTTTTCACCGGTGGAGAAGATCTTGAATTTGGGAGCATCGCCGAGGATTTCGTAGATGGCGCGAGCGGTGTCACTGTTGGCGAAGACAGGGAAGCCCATTTTGCAGCCGAGGGTGGCTAGGCCGGCGATGTGGTCAGTGTGTTCATGGGTGATGATGATTGCGTCGATGTCGGAAAGATCAACATTGATTTCAGAGAGTTTTTTTTCAAGCATGCGCGCTGAAATTCCTGCGTCAATCAGCACTTTGGTATGCTCTGTTCCAATAAAAATTGAGTTTCCTTTCGAGCCAGAAGCTAAAGGACAAAAACCTTTCATCAATACTCTCTAAACTAATAATTCCAAGTTTTTAACACTTATGTAAAAAGAGCGCAAGAGAAATTTTATTTGACAGAAGAAAAATTAATTTCATATAAGTTGAATTATGCGTGAAATAAGTGCCGACATAGTGGCAGATATTGATTCCACACTGAACGAACTCTTGCAAATTGCAGAATTACTAAAGTCTGCAAAATTAAATCATCATTTCTTTCATGAAGTCGAAGCTCTCGAAAAAACGCAAGAAAGTCTGCTCGCACGGCTCATGCATCGGCAATCTCTGCTTGATATGGAGAATCGCAAAAGATCTTTAGATTCTCTCAAGAAAGAGGCTATTGAGAAAAAAGTCGTTGAGTATGCCAGATCTCAGAAGAGAGCTAGGTTGCGCAGCGCACGCTCTAAATCGTGAGTTTGCGGAAGCACTTCATCTTCGAGAATTTTACTATAAGGAACAGGACAATCGGCTCCGGTAACACGGACGATCGGCGCATCTAGATAGGCAAAATGCTTCTCGCAAATGCGAGCGGCGATCTCTGCCCCAAAACCGCAGTTGCTGGGGGCTTCGTGTGCAATGAGAAGTTTGCCTGTTTTGTGCACTGACTTGGCGATTGCCTCTTCGTCGAGAGGGACAATCGTGCGCAGATCGATGATCTCGACTGAAATCCCTTCGCTTGCAAGTTTTTCAGCAACTTCGACGGCCATGAAGATCATCATTCCGTAACCGACGAGGGTCACATCGGTCCCTTCGCGAACGATATTGGCTTTTCCAAGAGGCATCACTTCGTCTTTGGCAGGTGGGCGGCGCGCGCAGAAGACCCGTTGTCGATAGAGCCCTTTATGTTCGAGAAATATAACTGGATTGGGATCGCGGATGGCCGCTTTAAGAAGGCGTTTAGCATCGGCTGCATTGCTCGGGATCACCACTTTTAGACCAGGGCAATGGGCGAGAAAGGCTTCGATGCTCTGTGAGTGGTAGGGGCCACCTTGGATATATCCGCCGTAGGGCATCCGGATCACTAGAGGGAGGTTCCATTGTCCATTTGAGCGGTAATGATAGGAGGCAATTTCGTTAAATAGCTGGTTGATTCCAGTCCAGATGTAATCGGCGAATTGGATTTCGGCTACCGCTTTGAGGGGCTCGACAAGGGAAATTCCGAGCGCAAGTCCCATGATAGTCGACTCTGCGAGTGGGGTATTAAAACACCTTTTTTCCCCAAAAAGGGCAGTGAGCTCACGAGTCACACCGAAGACTCCACCCTTGCCGCGGGCCACATCTTGTCCGAAAACGACAATCCCAGGATCGCGCTCCATCTCTTCACGCAATGCTTCATTGAGCGCATCGACCATGACGACAGCATCGGAGGTATCGGCCGCTTCCTTTTCTGGAAATGTGGCTTCAGGCACATCCTGAAACACTTTAGATGCATGGGTCTCTTTTTCAGGATGGGGCTCATTTTCTGCTTTGTCTGCCGCCTCTTCTACTCGGTTAAAGCAGAGAGCGCGCAATTCTTCCATCTCTTCTTTAGAGACAATCTCTTCATCTTCGAGCCACGCTTCAAATCGTGGAATCGGATCGAGCAGTTTGTCATTTGCCTGCATCTGCTCGTTCTTATATTTCTTTGGATCGTCGCTGCTGCTGTGGGGCCCAATGCGAGGAATTTTCGCGACGATGAGGCTTGGCCCACTTTTATTTACAGCTGCACTTAATGCGGAGGAAATCTGTTCATAGTCGCATCCGTCGATCTCATGAACATCGAGCCCTTCATAACCGCGCGCCATCTTGGCAATCGTGCCTCCTGCTGTCTGCTCAGTGACTGGAACTGAAATGGCCCAGCCGTTGTCTTGAATGACGAAAAGGATACGGAGGTTGTGGATTGAGGCAAAATTGAGCGCCTCATGGAAATCGCCCTGTGAAGTGGAACCATCGCCACCCGAGACATAGACAATCTCATTCCGATTGGCTAATTGCACCCCTTTTGCCACGCCGACTGCCTGTAAAAACTGCGAGCC
>JAGVJV010000067.1 GCA_020050965.1 Parachlamydiales bacterium | reverse complement strand
GGAGGAGGCTTTTTTAAGTTTCGCCGATTCCGAAGCGCAGCTAAAAACGCGGATCCAGCACCAGCTCGCCCATATCTTGCTTGAAGAGAAAAAGATGAACCAGATGGACGATTGGACCCCGCAAGATCGGGAGAAGATTTTCCATTTATGGGAGCGGCGCTTCTCTGCAAAAGAAGATCCCTATTTGACCAAGCACTCCGAAGCAGAGCATTTTTTAGCGATGCATACGCTCTATGCCCTAGCAAAAAGCCTCGATGCTCACACAGCCTACTTTAGCCCGGAAGAGGCGCTCGATATGCGAGCCAATTTGGAAAAGCAGTTCGAAGGAATAGGAATTGTCCTGCGCGAGGGGATAGGCGGCGTAATCATTGAAAATCTCATCAAAGGCGGCCCAGCAGAGAAAAGCGGGCAGATCCAGCCCGGCGATCAGATTCTCCAGATCGACGATAAAAAAGTCTCAAACATGTCCTACGGAGAAGTGTTGAAAGCGCTGAAAGGGGATGGAAGCAAAGAAATAACCCTAGGCCTTAAGAGAAAAGGTGAGGGGCGGACGCGCACTGTTAGTCTGCAGCGAGAAAAAATCTCGATGGACGACGACCGGCTAAAATGTCATTCAACGCCATGCGGCAATGGCCAAATCGGCATTCTCACCCTACCCTCTTTCTATGAGGGGGGGCATCAGACCAGCGCCGAAAGAGACATGCGCGAAGCGATCAAAAAACTGATGAGACAGGCGCCGCTTAAAGGTCTGATTCTCGACCTGCGGGAAAATTCAGGCGGTTTCCTCACTCAAGCAGTGAAAGTGGCGAGTCTCTTCGTCAACCAAGGGGTGATCGTGATCTCCAAATATGCCCGCGGAGAGATGAAGTACCTGCGCAACCTCGAAGGAAGAGTCTTTTTCGAAGGCCCCCTCATCGTCCTCACCTCGCGCGCCTCTGCCTCCGCCGCAGAAATTGTCGCCCAAGCTCTTCAAGATTATGGCGTAGCCCTCATCGTCGGCGACCAAGAGACCTACGGCAAAGGGACAATCCAGTACCAAACCGTGACAGACAAAGAGGCCAAATCCTATTACAAAGTGACCGTTGGCCGTTATTACACCGTCTCTGGCCGCTCAACGCAAATCGAGGGGGTCAAAGCTGATATTGTCGTCCCGACCATCTTCTCTCCCTATAAAATTGGCGAGCGTTTCCTCGAATACCCACTTCCCTCCGACCAGGTCTCATCCGCCTACATCGATCCCCTATCTGACATCGATTTCCGCAGCCGCTCCTGGTTCCAAAAGAACTATCTTCCCCATCTTCACCAGCCGGAAGACAAATGGCGCAGCATTCTGCCTCAGCTAAAAGAGAACAGTCGCTATCGCCTGGCTACCGACAAGAATTTTGTCCGCTTTCTCCAAGAGCAGGAGAAGAAGACTGGCCGCGCCTCGCGCCACTTCAAAAAAGGGGAGGCCTCTGCCTGGGGCGACCTCGATCTGCAGATGGCCGAGGCCCTCAATATCCTGAAGGATATGATCGAGTTACACAATAACTCTTGAAAAGAATCTTAAGTCCATTCTATCTTAGATGTTTTATTTGGCCAGGTAGCTCAGTCGGTAGAGCAGAGGACTGAAAATCCTTGTGTCGCTGGTTCGATTCCAGTCCTGGCCAAATCTTTTTCTATTCTGAAGTCCCGCATTATTGCTGGACTGCTAGATTTCCTTAATCAATCTCTGATATAATACTTCTAAATCTGAAGGGTATTTTTATGAATATTTCAATTTTGGTGCTGATTTTATCGATAATTAATTTTCCAAATAGCTCTGCAAGCATTTTAGATGAGACTTTGCATTTTATTAACACACATCCTCTGAGAGATATTGCCGTTGAAGAGATAAGGCCTATAGATGCTCAAATGAAGAAGGAAATAGATTGGCAGGAGCAAGAGATAATAAAAGTCCTACCTGTCACTTCATTTCAGGGTGCAAAGAAGCTCGCTGAGGAAGGGTATAAACCCCTAATTCTAGATATGGCTAATGCAACTTCTCCTGGAGGAAGTGTAGAATTTGGAAAAATTGCACAGGAAGAAACTCTTTGCCTTCAATCCAATTTACTATTGGGATTAAAGAAAGCAGATTCTCTTGGCTATTATCCGATTCATGAACATGGAGGAATTTTAGTCAAAAATGTTTCATTTTTTCGAGATGATCAATTTGAGTTTCTAAGTGAGCCATTTATTGCTGATGTATTTGCGGTTTCGGCCTATGATTGCAACTTATCCCATAAAGAAGATCTAACAAAAAGGTTAAGGGGATATGATCGGCCTTTAAATGATGAAGAGTATCTCTTCGGAACAAAAGCAAAAATGAGAGCTATGTTCACATCCGCCCTCGAAAATCAGAATGATAGTTTAGTATTAAGTGCATTTGGATGTGGAGCTTTTCAAAATGATCCTCATGTGATAGCAATGCTTTTTAAAGATGTTCTTATGGAAAAGGCTTTCAAAGGAAAATTTAAAATAATCCTATTTGCAATTCCTGATAAAACAGGTAAAAACCACCAAGCTTTTTCAGAAACTTTTCGGTAATGCCGCGTCTAAAATTCGTTACTAGTCTTGCAAGTTTCCGATTAATGTTCTATATGGACAGGAAAAGCAGGGGAAAAAATCATGACCGTTCAAGCGTTAAACTTAAGTGAAAAATTAGTTCCGATTGAGAAAGGGGCTTTGGATGAGTTGCGAAGCTGGATCCGGGGCAGAGTGCTAGCTCGAGGGGATGAAGGCTATGATGAGGCGAGAAAGATTTGGAATGCCATGATCGATAAGCGGCCTGCTCTGATTGTCGAGTGTACAGGGACTGCGGATGTCATTTATGCGGTGCAATTTGCAAAAAAGCATCAGCTCCTCATTTCTGTAAGGGGCGCGGGCCATAATATTGCAGGAAGGGCCTTGCAGGACAACGTCTTGCTGATTGATTTAAGCCATATACGTACTGTCCTTGTCTATCCAGACAAAAAGACAATGACCGCTTCTCCGGGCGCCACTCTTGCGGATGTTGACCATGAAGCCCAAGCCTATGGACTGGCTGTGCCTGTTGGGATCAATTCCACAACTGGCATTAGCGGGCTTACTCTTGGCGGTGGATTCGGCTGGCTGAGTCGATCATTAGGAATGACTATCGATAATCTCCTCTCTGTTGAGGTGGTGACTGTGGATGGGGAAAGGTTATTGTGCACCAAGGATCAAAACCCTGACATTTTCTGGGCTATGACAGGGGGTGGAGGAAATTTTGCCATCGCCACCTCTTTCACCTTCAAACTTCATCCAGTAGGCCCTCAGGTGATGTGCGGACCTGTGGCTTTTGCATTGGAAGAAGCTGAAAGTGTATTGGCCAATTACCGTAAATTTTGTCAAAATGCCCCCAATGAAGTCGCTGTATGGGCTGTCATGCGTCACGCGCCTCCATTTCCTTTCTTAGACAAGGCTTATCATGGGCGTCCCGTTCTTTTGCTAGTTGGGCTTTATAATGGGCCGATGGACAAGGGAAAAACGGAGCTTATGCGCCTTAAGGAATTAGGAAAATCGCTGGGTGACGGCATTACACCTCATCGCTTTACCGATTTCGAACGGGCATTCGATCCTCTACTGACTCCTGGCTCTCGCAATTATTGGAAGTCGCATAATTTTATAAAAATCGATGATCAATTGATCAAGGTTTTAGTCGATTATGCCAAAAAGTTGCCAAGTACTAGCTCTGAGATTTTTATTGCGCAAATGGGAGGGAAAGTGAATAAAGTTGCCCAAGATGCAACAGCCTATCCTCACCGAAACGTCGAGTTCATCATGAATGTCCATACCCGCTGGGAAAAGGAGGGGGATGACAAGAAGTGTATCTCTTGGGCTCGCGACTTTTATAAGGCGACGGAACCTTTTGCGACAGGCGGCGTGTATGTCAATTTTGTGAGCGAAGGGGATGATAGCATCGAAAAAGCCTACTCGCAAAATGCCGGACGTCTTGCAAAAATCAAAAACAAGTACGATCCAAAAAATGTTCTAAGAACTAACCTGAATGTCAAACCGAGCCAGTAGCGCTCTGTTTACTCTATGTGTTTGATTGGCAAGCCCAGAACGTCTACATCTGCATAGAGTTGAAGATTAAAGAGCTTATCGAAATAGATCTGGTTGATGCCGGATATTGCCCTGTATAGCATCCCCTTGACGGGTAATTTGAAGGATTTGTAAAAGCGCTGGGAGACATCATGTAAAATTGTGATGCGATGCTCCATGGCTAAAGCATAGATGTCCCGAAGGTTGCTATCTGATTCCCGACCGCCACCAGCAATAAACAGTTCGATGCGCCCTTTGATGATCTTTCGCAGCTCTTCGAAATAGGTGCCAGGCATCTTTTTATTCAAGAAGCTGTGCGCTAGTCCAATATGGGTCAATTTCCCAGATTCATCAAAGCCCCGTGTGGCTAGCCCTATGCAGGGCGCTAAATGGGATGTATCGAGCCGTTTTTCCCTGATCGAATGGATGGCATAATGATCCCAGCCAACGGATCTGAATTCTTCAATAGGAAGAGCTGTCTCTTTGGCGATGGGAAGGTGTTTGAAATCGTCAAAAAGTCGGTGCAGTGGCTCTGAGACTGTAATATTCCAACTATCGGAGAGGATAAGGGGCTTGGTCTCTTCAGAGACGGTGATGTTCCACTTATCGGTGAGGGTGAGGGGCTGAGTAGTTTGAGTGGCCAAATAGGTGTTAAATAGGCCTAGCGAGATGATTGCTGCGCCTGTAGCCATAAGGCCGAATCGCATTTTCTCAGATCGATTTCCCCGCAGGAGAAGGGCGCCGCCAAAGAAAATCTGGCTGATTCCTTTAAGGAGCTGCTCCTGATCTCCATTTGCAACTCCTTGAGCGCCAATATGTAATGCCGCAGACAAAGATAGTAATGATCCTTCAATTTTATTGATCATTACTATATTCTATCATATATAATTAATATTTAGCCATAATTATCTCCCGTTTTTTAGAGACGGAACGAATTAGAGTGAGCATATGCGGCACAGCCATGCAGGCGAGAACGATGTCGATCAGCGACCAGAAGGTTTTCACTTCGCAGATGGCTCCAAAAAAGGTCATCAAACCTGTTGCTACTATGTAATAGTGCATCTTGCGGTTATCGGTCAGATAGGCAAAACACTGGCTGCCGTTGTAGCTGTTTCCTAGAATGGTTCCAAAGCCGAACAAAATGGTGCTGACGGCGACGATCGCAACTCCAAAATAGGAAAAATAGGCCTGGTAGGAAGCTGCGACCATGCTGATCCCAAGCGGGAGGTCAGGGTTTTGCCATGTTTTGGTTATTAGGGCGACGCATCCCGATAAGAAGGCCACAATCCCGGCAGTATACGTAGAGACCATTGCTAATGCCCCTTGAGCTTCAGGATTTTTGGTCTGCGCCATTGAATGGGGAATCGCTTGTGTTCCGATGCCTGCTTCGCTCGCTTGAATCCCTTTGAAAATTCCCCATCGCAGTGCGCTAACGATGCCTCCTACGAGTGTTCCGCTGGCCAGCG
>JAGVJV010000098.1 GCA_020050965.1 Parachlamydiales bacterium | reverse complement strand
TGAAGAGCTTGAGCAAATCGAGGATCTGGTCAATGAGAAGATCCGTGAGGATCAAGGGGTGAGCACCTATGAGCTCCCCTACCAAGAAGTGCAGCAGCATCCTGAGATCAAGCAGTTTTTTGGAGAAAAATATGGCGCTAAAGTCCGTGTAGTCGACATCAACTACTCGAAGGAATTGTGCGGCGGAACCCATGCTTTCCACGTCGGAATGCTTGGCTATTTCCGCATTACCAAAGAGAGCAGCATCGCCGCTGGAGTGCGCCGCATTGAGGCCTGCTGTGGAAAGACTGCTGAAGAATTTGTCCGCAAAGAGGAAGCCAAGTTCCAAGAGGCAGCTGCGCTTGCCAAAACACAACCGGCTAAATTGGGCGAGCGAATTGTGCAGCTTCTCGAAGAGAATACAGCTCTAAAAGAACAACTGAAGCTGTTAAAAGGGCTGCAGCTGAAAGAGTTGTCTAAACAATTAATGGAAAAGGTTGAAAATTCTGTTCTGACCTCTATTGTCGATATTGATCCTTCTGATTTGGCTGATTTAGTCGAAGGGGTACTGAGCAAAATGCACAGCGGGGTAGTTGCTCTGGCGATCCAAATGCCTGGAAAAGTGCAGATCGCTATTCGAGTGAGTCCCGACTATGTCAAAAAAGGAATTTTGGCAGGGTCTCTTGCTAAACAGATCTCCGATAAGATCGACGGAAAAGGTGGCGGCAGCGGGGAAAGTGCTCAGGTTGGGGGCAAAAATCCAAGCGGAATCGAAGACGCCTTTAATTCCATCAAAGACATCGTTAGCATTACGTGACCATCGACACAAAACTCCTCTCTAGCCCTCAGCTTGTCCATTTCTTTGAGGCAAGCAAAACTGAAAGCTCTCTGACCGTCGAAGGATTATGGGATGGGCCTAAGACTGCCCTGATAGCGCTGCTGGCAAAAGCGACCAAGAAAAATATCCTGGTCATCTCCTCTGACAAAAGTGAGAACAAGATCGCCGATAATCTTGACTACTTCGGCCTCAACCACTTTTTAGAATTTCCCGCTTGGGAAACTCTGCCCGGCGAAGAGATCCCTCCGAGCCCCGATATCGTCGGCAGACGGTTTGAAATCCTATACCATCTGCTCCAGAGCAAAACGCCCAATATCGTCCTCTGCCCGTTACAGGCGGCTTTGCAAAAGCTCCCTTCACCTCAAACACTTAAACCCAATTGCAATCTCTGGAAAGTGGGAGAAGAGATCCCCTTCGACGTTTTGGCTGAATTCTTGACCGCCCTTGGCTATCGAAGAGAACCGGTGGTGGCCGACAAAGGGCAATTTGCGCTGCGCAGCGGCATCCTCGACATTTTTCCCCTGTCTGCTCCCGAGCCAGTCCGGGTCGAATTTTTTGGAGATCAAATTGACTCTATCCGTACCTTCGATCCCATCGGACAAAAATCGATTGAAAAAGTGAAGCAGATCTTCATTTGCCCAGCATCGGAGCCAAAACTGCTGCAAGAAGAAAAAGAGCTTTCGAATCTTTTCGACTATTTAGGGCCACAAACCTTGGTGATTTTTGACGATATCCTGAGTCTAGAAGATAAGTATATCAGTTTAAAAGGGCTGCCTGGAGCAAAATCCCGCTTCTTCTCTTCCATTGAAGAGCTGTTTCAGCAGACCAAAAACATCTCGAAAATCTACTGGACCAAAGAGCAATTAGAAGAGCTCTCCGAAGTGGAGATGAAGCAGAGACTCGGTCGCTCGTTCTATAGCGGGAAAACCCCTCTGCAACCGATTTCCTTCGAAGCCTTCGATCGAAAAATCGACTCTAAACGTTGGAACTCCCCCTTTCTTCCTATCAACGACTTCTTTGCCGCCGCCACTCGCGAAGAGATCCTCCTAGGCATCCACCGCTATTCTAAAAGCCCTTTACAGCTCCATTTTCTAACGGCAACAGAATCGGAAGAGGGAACGCTCAAACAGATGATCTCAGAGGCAAAAATTGAGCTTCCCGAAAGGACTTCATTTGAGCGGGCCTATCTCTCGAGCGGCTTTGCAGTAACCGATTCTCAACTCGTGATCCTCCCCATGACCGAGCTGACCCATCGACTCCGGATTCGTCGGCAAAAATGGCGCGGCACCTACCATACGCCCGCAGCCGAATTCCACGAACTAAAACCAGGCGATTTAGTCGTCCACTTCCACAACGGTATAGCAAAATATCTGGGCATCGAGAAGCAGAAAAACCACTTAGGGCAGGAATCGGAGTTTTTAGTTCTCGAGTATGCCTCTAGCAGCAAACTCTATGTCCCCATCGCCTCAAGCTATCTCGTTTCTCGCTATATCGGCGCAAAAGAGGAAATCCCCACTTTAAGCCAGCTGGGCACACTCCGGTGGCAAAAAGCGCGCCAGCAAGCACAGACTGCCATCATCGGCTATGCGGAAGAGATGCTCCGCTATAATGCTGAGAGGGAAATTCATGGAGGCTTTGTCTATCCAGCCGACTCCGATATGACGCTCAATTTTGAGACCGATTTCCCCTATGTCGA
Organism: Parachlamydiales bacterium; assembly: GCA_020050965.1. GTDB lineage: Bacteria > Chlamydiota > Chlamydiia > Chlamydiales > Rhabdochlamydiaceae > Sacchariniichlamydia. The sequence goes on along the minus strand of JAGVJV010000098.1, from coordinate 766 downwards.
AACTGACGACCAGCTTTCCGCTATCGCCGCTCTAAAACAAGACATGCAATCGCAAAAAGCAATGGATCGCTTGATCTGCGGAGACGTCGGCTACGGTAAAACTGAAGTTGCCATGCGAGCCGCCTTCAAAGCAGTTGTCGATGGGAAAAAACAGGTTGCGGTCCTCGTACCGACCACCGTCTTAGCGATGCAGCACTACGAAACTTTCTGCGAACGGATGGCCAATTATCCTGTCAACATCGGCGTCATCTCCCGCTTTCTTCCACCTAAAACCGTCCGCGAAAATATCGAAAAAGCGGGGACGGGCGCCATCGATATTCTCATCGGCACTCACCGGATCATAAGCAAAGACGTCACCTTTAAAGACCTAGGGCTGATCATCATCGATGAAGAACAGCGGTTCGGCGTTCGAGCCAAAGAGCACCTCAAAAAACTCAAAACCGGAGTCGACTGCCTCACCCTTTCAGCAACCCCCATTCCACGCACCCTCTATCTCTCCCTGATCGGCGCGCGCGATGTCTCCGTGATCAATACCCCACCCCAAGACCGCCTCCCGATCAAATCGCTCATCGTCGAGCGGGAGAACTCGCTCATCCAAAACGCTCTAATGCGAGAACTTTCGCGCGATGGACAAGCCTATTTCATCCACAACCGCGTCGAGAGCATCGACCAAGTGGCCGAAGATCTGCAAAAACTGGTCCCCGAAGCCCGCATTGTCGTTGGCCACGGCCAAATGTCGGCGGACGAACTCGACCAAGTCTATCAC
>JAGVJV010000131.1 GCA_020050965.1 Parachlamydiales bacterium | reverse complement strand
CAAAGATGCCAAGAAAATTATTTTCTATGCATCTTTGCGCAATAAACTTTCTATTCTTCTTAATATAATTTAAAACTAAATTGCATTTAATGTTGTGTATTTATTAAAATAGATTAGTATTTTAAATAGATTCATATTTTACAAGGAGGTTTTTATGGGTCATATGGACATGATTGATGCGCCTTACGCTATTGGATTACCAGGCGCTGCAGCTCTGATAGGTAGCTTGCTTACTTTTGTCGGTACAAATGGTTTAATTAAGGTGTCACAGATTTTTGCTGATAAGGAAAAAGAATGCCAAGAAAATTCTAATACCAAATTGGCGTGCAAAATTGCAAAATGGGCTTTCTTGGCCTTTGCGGCAATTGTTGGCACTGTGGGGGCCATATCATTGGGATTAGCTGTTTTGGCTGTGGTTGGGCTTATGGGAAATCCTACATTGTCAATGCCTCTAGGAATCACTACTGCGGCTTTAGTTGGTTTGTATGTCATCGGAAAAGTATGGCAGCAAGCAGCTAATTATATTCAACCCGACCTACCCAAGACGGTTTGACGTTGAAGCCAAGACGCAAAGGAAAAAATTTCTTTGCGTCTTTACCTCGACAACTTAAAATTAAACTCCATTTTATTTAATAACGCATTTAATTAAGATAATATCCACTGTTTTTAGTGGAGATTATTATGTGTAATATGGATCTTATAGGTCTAGCTGGAGTTATTGAGCTCGGTGCGACTGCTTCGATAGCAGGTGGTTTACTTACTTTTGTAGGAACTCCTGGCTTAATTAAAGTATCTCAAATTTTTGCTGATAAAGAAAATGAATGCCAAGAAAATTCTAATACCAAATTGGCTTGCAAAATCGCGAAGTGGGCTTCCTTGGCCTTTGCCGCAATCGTTGGCGCTATGGGGGCCTTAGCATTGGGATTGGGCGTTTTGATTGTAGTAGGGCTTATGGTAAATTCTACATTGGCAATTCCCCTAGGTATCGCTACAGCAGCCTTAATCGGTCTGAATGTAGTCGGAAAAGTTTGGGAGCAAGCTGCAATGTATCATCAACCAGCTCTACCAAAAACTATTTGAAGTCGAGTTTGCGTTCATTTCCTCTATGTGGTATAATTCTTCCCATGCAGCTATCGCCTCAAAAATTTCGTGAAATTGTTTTCCAACTCCTCTATAGTCTTGGATTTGAAAAGAGTGAGAGGGGAGAGCTATCTCTGGTGATGCGCCAAAATGAGATCCCGAAATCGGCTGCCCGCCTAGCGCTTGAAAAAGCAGAGGCGATCTGGCAAATGCACGAGGAGCTCGACCTGGTGATTGCCGAGAGGGCCGATTCCTACGAGTTTGACCGAATCCCGATGATCGAACGGGCGGTGCTTAGGCTCGGGGTCTATGAGCTGCTACATACCGACCTTCCTCCCAAGGTGGCGATCGCAGAAGCCATGCGGATCACGCGTAAATATGCGACGGCCGAGAGTGCGGGTTTCATCAATGCTCTTTTAGATCGTCTGTACAAGGAAAAAGAGCATGCAATTTCAACAGAACAAACCGCTCAGTGAACTCTCCACATTTGGCATCGGCGGCCCTGCTCGCTATTTTGTCGAGGTGGACTCTATTCAGCAATTACAAGATGTTATCTGCCAGTGCAATCAGGACCACCTGCCGTTTCATCTAGTCGGCAAGGGCTCCAATTCTCTTTTTGATGATCGAGGCTATGATGGGCTGATCATCCTCAATAAAATCGATTTTTGCCAGATTGAAGGGACTGAGGTCTCGGTGGGTGCTGGATTTAGCTTTTCGCTGCTTGGTGTCAAAACGGCCCGCAAGGGGCTCTCTGGCTTAGAATTTGCATCGGGGATCCCGGCCACGGTTGGAGGTGCGATTTATATGAATGCGGGTGCCAACGGGGCTGAAGTTTGCGAAAGGCTCACCGAAGTGACCTATATTGATGAGCAGGGACAGCTGCAGATTTTGCCTCGCGGCGCTCTCCATTTTTCTTATCGGCATAGCTGCTTCCAGGGAAAAAAAGGGGCAATTGCAGCGGCAAAATTTTCGCTTATTCCCGATGAGTCTGCCCGCAAAAAACAGCTGGAAATCATCGCCTACCGGACCAAAACGCAGCCCTATGGGGACAAGTCTTGCGGTTGTGTCTTCCGTAACCCTCTGGGATCCGGCGCGGGAGCACTGATTGATCGGTGCGGCCTTAAGGGGAAAAAAATCGGGGAAGCGGAAGTGTCTACGCTGCATGCTAATTTCATCGTCAATCGGACCGGGGCTTGTGCAAAAGATGTCTTGGATCTGGCAGAGCATGTCAAAGAGTGCGTAAAAGCGCAGACTGGTGTAGAATTAGAGATGGAATTAAGGATTGTTCCCTATAAAGATGACAGATTTTCGTGCTGACCTACATTGCCACACCACTTGCTCCGATGGATCGATGACTCCAGTGGAGATTGTCCATCATGCCAAAGCGCTCGGCCTCGCGGGACTTTCAATCACCGATCATGACTCAATTAACGCCTATGCGACTGCAATACCCGCTGCGAAAGAGGCGGGGATTTTGCTCGGGACGGGCGTAGAATTTTCAACTGTGGAACAGGGGGTCAGCATCCACGTGCTCGGCTACGACATCGATCTGCAAAGCTTAGACCTAAACGGACTATGCCAACAACATATTCAAAGACGGCATGAACGGAATTTGCGTATCTTGGAAAAACTGGCCAAGAGGGGAATGAAGATTGACTTTGAAGAATTAGAGGGGCATACGATGGGCCGCCCACATATTGCGCAGGCGATGGTCGAAAGGAAATTCGCCACCTCGATTAAGGATGCCTTCCACAAATGGATCGGAGATGGCAAGCCGTGCTTTGACCCAGGCATTCCGATTAGCACCGATGAGACCCTTGAAGTGATTCACGCAGCGGGGGGTAAAGCTTTCATCGCCCATCCGCATCTTTCACCTGGCTATAATTACAATAACCTCCTGAAAAAGCCCTTCGACGGGATTGAATGCTATTATTCCAAGTGCTTGCCTGATCAGGAGAAAAGATGGGTAAAATTGGCCCGCTCCAAGGGGCTGCTCATGAGCGGAGGCTCTGATTTTCATGGGACCATAAAACCGGGGATTCCACTGGGGTGTTCTTGGGTAGGCCGGGAGACGTTTGATGCAATCTTTGAAAAGCACCGAATATGATGAGATGATCAAAACCCTCTTTAGTCGGGTAGCAATGCGCCGCACTGACTTAAGTGTAATCGAAACGCTTCTGGAAAAATGGCAGAGTCCGCAGCACTCCTTTCCCTCTATCCATGTCGCAGGGACTAATGGAAAGGGGAGTGTCAGCCGCAAAATCGCAGCAGCGTTGCAGAGCGCAGGTTACCGTGTCGGCCTCTACGTTTCCCCGCATCTGGTCGATTATGAAGAGCGCATCACTATCAATGGCAAGAAAATCCCCAAAGAAAAAGTGATGCAGTATTACGCACGAATAGACGACTCTGCCCCAAACTTTTTCGAATGCAGTACCTGTTTTTGTTTCCAATATTTCAAAGAACAGGAAGTGGACATTGCTGTCATCGAGGCAGGAATGGGAGGGAAATTGGATGCAACCAATGTGATCACCCCGATCCTCTCGATCATCACTTCAATCAGTTTCGACCATACTGAATACCTAGGTGATACCCTCGATAAAATCGCCGCCCAGAAAGCCGGAATCATCAAGCGCAATATCCCTGTCGTCCTAGGCCCGCGTGTAAAATTTAAGCCGATCTTCGACCGGGCAAAAGAGATGGATGCCCAAGTAACAGTCGTTAACGAAATCTCACCTTACTATGAAGTCGAAAATAATGCTGTGGCAAGAGAGGCCCTTGAGCTTCTAAATATTGCCGAGGAAGATATCGAAATAGGTTTGCAAGCTCGTATGCCTTGCCGTTTTGAGCGGCGGGGCAATTTCATTTACGATGTGGCCCATAATCCAGATGGATTTACCCGGCTCTGTGAAGCCTTGCCAGACCAAACATTCCATTTCATCATCGGAATAAGCCGCAGAAAAGACATCAAGGGATGCTTACAGGCAATTGAGCACAAAATTAAACATGTCCATTTTGTCTCATCAGGACGGGAAGATGCTGCTACCGTCCAAGAGCTGGGGGCCATTTTCAAATCGATCTCGAATCGCCCCTATTCTCTAGAAAGCGACATCCAGACAGCCATTGAAAATGTCCCCAATGAACTAAGTGTCATCTGCGGCAGCTTTTATATTATGGCTGAAGCACTCCATTCTAAACAGGGGTCGCCATCTGCAAGCTCGAGCAAGGCGGAGATCAGCTCCTCTGGATCACTGCCAACTGAATCAAGCCGATTTTGCTGAGCGCGGCTGAGTTGAGACCGAATAAGATTTAACCTCATCAGAGCCTCATTTTTCTCCCTGCGATAGAAAAGATCGGCGATTTCATAAAAGATCGGAAGAGCGT
>JAGVJV010000191.1 GCA_020050965.1 Parachlamydiales bacterium | reverse complement strand
TCTCTACTACCTCGCCAAGAGCGAAGAAGGGGTCGAATATCCAATTGAAGGCTCCGTCTTCTCCATCGAAGGCTGGGTCCCGCAAAACAAAACCGAAAAACTGCTCCCGCTGATTGAGGGCAAAGCGATCTTTTTTGAGCAAATCGCCGTCGAACCGACCGATAAAGTCCCCACATGCATGGAAAACAAAGAGGTCAATCGAATCGGCCAAGATCTCGTCCAAATCTATGATATCCCCTCCGCCACCGATAAAGACCCCTCAGGCTGGGTCCTTTGGGCCTTTGCTCTATTCTTCGCAATGATCATGGCCGATGGGGGATATGGCCTCCTCTTTTTGTGCAGCGCGCTATTTCTCAAATTCAAGTTCCCCACCCTCAAAGGATCGGGAAAAAGACTGCTCAAACTGTTCTTCATACTGGCTTCAACCTGTATCGTTTGGGGAGTTCTTACCAGTTCCTATTTTGGAATCGATCTTGGACCGAAAAGCCCGTTCGCCAAGGTTTCCGTCCTCCACTATATGGCAGGGAAAAAGGCCGAATATCACAGAGAAAAGAACGACGACACCTATAAAAATTGGGTGAAGATGTATCCTCAAATTACCAAAGCAAAAACCGGCAAAGAGATCATCACTTCAGCAGTAGTTGTAAAAGAAGGAAAAGCCACCTACCCTCTCTCGGATGATTTTAACGATGGCATCCTCTTTGAACTTTCGATCCTCGTCGGCGTGATACACATCTGCCTTTCCCTCCTACGGTATGCATCCCGCAACTGGGTCAATTTCGGCTGGGCGGCAGCTGCGATCGGTGGATATCTCTATTTGCCAGCTACGCTAAAAGCCACATCCCTCGTCGAATTTTTAGGTTGGATCACCAAAGACACCACCGCAACTGTTGGCCTGCAACTCCTCTATGGAGGAATCGGCCTCGCTGTATGTCTTGCCCTCATTCAGAAAAGATTCAAAGGACTGCTCGAGCTTCCCAATGCTATCCAAATTTTCTCGGATATCCTCTCATACCTGCGTCTCTACGCCCTTGCCCTAGCGAGCAGCATCATGGCCCGCACCGCAAATGAGATGGGGATTGGTTTTGGACTAGTGATCGGATTTGTAGTCATCCTCATTGGTCATGGCATTAATCTTACCCTCGGCATCATGGGTGGAGTCATACACGGCCTCCGTCTGAATTTCATCGAATGGTACCACTACAGCTTTGAAGGCGAGGGAAAACTTTTTAACCCCTTAAGAAAATTACGTATTAAACAGGAGTAAAACTATGGATTATGGAATGGTAGGTCCGGCGCTCGTTCTCGGGCTAGGATGTATTGGAAGCTCAATTGGTTGTGGAATCGCCGGGATGGCCACCCACGCAGTGATGAGCCGCGTCGAAGAAGGACACGGAAAATTCATCGGCATGTCCGCGATGCCCTCTTCCCAGTCGATCTACGGATTTGTTCTGATGATCATCATGAGAGGGAAAATTGCCGACGGAGCGCTTGCCCCCATGAACGCCATCGGCATCGGAGCTTCCGTCGGAGTCGCGCTCCTTTTCTCTGCTATTTACCAAGGGATGTGCGCTGCCTCAGGGGTACAAGCAGTTGCAAAACAGCCGTCGATTTTCGGAAAGTGCTTTGCAGCGCTTGGAATTGTCGAATCGTTCGCTTTGTTCGCCTTCGTCTTCGGCACGCTGCTGATGTAAAAAAGGTATACTATTAGATCACAGAGAACGCAGAGCCGCTATCCCTATGGATAGCGGCTCTGTGTTTTATGAGGTCGATAATTATTGCTAAATAATTTAGTATAATGTAATGTAGATATTTAACAATGACGAGAAACGCTTGTTTGTTTATAATCACATAAATAAAAAAGGAGTTTTTTTAATGTCTTCTTCAAGTTTAAGATTACTAACGAACGTAGCTGAACAATATGATTCACCTAAGATGGAACGTAAGCGCAGAGGTTCTGAGTCTGGCAATTTTTCTTTAGACCAGCTTGCTGATGAGTGCTTTCATGCTACAACTAAAAAAGCACATTCTTCTGTAACTGCGATAGAAGCTCCAGTTGTAGTCTTAGAAAGTAATGAGCAGCCTTTCAAAGTGAAATTTGCTGACGGAGTCATGACAATTTTCAAAAAAATAGCGGCAGATGAAAACAAATCGCTAAGTTTTGAGGGACAAATAGAATTCAATGATGGAACGCTTTATCGTGGCATGATCCAAGATGGGAAAATAAATGGTTATGGAAAAATGATCTATAAGAGCGGGGATACATATGAAGGGCACTTTTTAAATAATAAAAAAAGTGGACATGGATCCTATTCTTTCCAAAAAGGTGGATTTTACAATGGTGAGTTTGCAGAAGGAACATACAATGGAAAAGGAACATTAGTAGATGCCGCCGGCAACCGATATGAGGGTGATTTTGCAAGTGGGAATTATAATGGCGACGGGATACGTACCTTAGCGAGCGGAAGTATATATACCGGTAAGTTCAAAGATGGAAAATATCATGGATTTGGAACTTTAGTAGAGGCAAACGGCGACAAGTATGAGGGTGAATGGGAAAATGGTCTTCCTCATGGATTTGGAACAGAAACCAATGCTATAAGTGTTTATGAGGGTCAATACGAAAAAGGTAATCCAAATGGAGAAGGGTCTTTCCTCTTCAAAAATGGTGTACACTACATCGGTCAAATAAAAAACGGCGTTTACCATGGTAAGGGAACTTTATGCATGCCTAATGGCTGGATGCATAAGGGTAACTTTGTTAATGGCAATCTCGACGGGGAAGTGGTTTGCCAGTACAAGAATCAGCGGTATTTTAGGCAATATCAAAATGGGATGCTATTGCTCCAGTGATACAAATGCTCGAATTCTTCTTATGAATAATAAATAGTGACAATTAATTTTTCAGAGGTGCTTGAGCTCGATCCGTACTTTGAGGAGCTGTTTGATCACTTTTTCAAAAGCGGCTCGTCCCGGCTTCTGCTCGTAGTTGTCGATCCCTTGGGAGATCTGACGAAGCATGTCGACCAGCCGGTCATCATTCATGTTGGCCGTGCAATTGTGGATTCTAGCCTGAATTTCCCTCAATCTTTCGTGATTGGGGATCTTTTCGCCAAGGGCCTTTTCCAAATCATCTAATGCAGAAATGAGCGCTTTTCCGCCCCGTTTTGGTTGCTGGGGAAAGGGTCTTACATGGTAGGGATCACGGGGATGTTCCATTTTTTGTCTCCTTAGTGTATGCCTAATCTATATGCCATCCCGAATTTGGACTCAATCGGTTTCTGAAAATCAAAAGAAAGGTCTCTCAGGGGCTGAGGCTGCAAACCGGCTGCAAGTCTATGGCCCAAATGCCCTGCCACAAAAAGGGGGCATCGTCTGGTGGAAGCTCTTACTTAGCCAATTTTCCAGTATGATCATTTGGCTTCTC
>JAGVJV010000012.1 GCA_020050965.1 Parachlamydiales bacterium | reverse complement strand
TCCCTCATCCGTTTTGAATGCGATGTCTACCACGCCATTTGGTTCAAACATGCCCATAAACTGTGTGTACATTTCCAGCCTGTCTTCACCCCCGGCTGTTGTTAAAAGCAACGCTTGAGCGTACTCTGCAATATCCTCTACGATACGTTCATGTCGGTAGTAGGCTAGTATTGTCATACTTAGCTTAGTTTCTCCGTAGCCTTTATAAAAAGATTCTTCCTCGCGCGGATTATTCCAGACATTAGCGACGCCTCCGCCAATAAACATGAGATCGCGCTCTTTAGGGGCCATAATAGGTTCGTCCCAATCCACTATGTAAATAGCACCATTTCCATCTATCAGCACATTACCGCCATGAATGTCTGAATGGCACAGTACGAATCGGGGCGATTGTCCCTGAATCATTTGGCTTAAGCATTCCGCCCGGTTTACCAGACGGTGAATTACCGCCCTATGCTCCTTCATAAACGTTTGCAGCTTCAAAGCCGTTTTATCGCCTGTTAGATTCCCATCAATATGGGCGTAAAGCGATCGGATGGCTTCCCGCCATTTGGACGAATAGATTTCTTTCCTAATCTGGTCTTTGATTGACGGCGGCACATCAAATTCATGAACTTGCCTCAATACTTTGCCTAGAGCGACCCATTGATCATCCGTTAAATTATAACAAAATCCATTCTGTCCATCGACAAATGGATATACAGTAAGAGTGAAATCGTTGACGTGCTGAGTTAACTCGCCATCGGTTGCTTTGATGGGTGGAATGATCTGTTGAATTCCTGAATTCTGCAACAATGCTAATATTGCAACGCTCATATCAGAGCGATGGCCCCGCTTTAGCTTTACGAAATAAGAGAGGCCCCCCTGCGTTTCAGCTTTATATACGGACGCATTCATATCCGCTCCTAAAGGAAGAAATGTAAGCGTATTAACTGCGATACCGTAATTAGTATTTAAGCAATCAATGATGTATTGAGGTGAAAGAGATTGTTTTTCTGTCATATTTCTCCCAGCCATTTCAAAAGCTCTGCATCAAAAAGGTCTGGTTCTTCATACTGAGGTGAATGAGCGCTTTTTTCAAAGATGCGGACGGTTAAATTTTTGAACTTAGGCCGAAGAGGATCCCAGGAATGAACGGGAGCTACCAGAAACTCAAAACGCCCATAGACAAGCAAAACGGGAAGATCTAATGACTCCAGCCCTTGAGAAACGTCAACTTCACGAACAAACCGAAGGTACATTTGATCCAGGACATGGATGTTCGGCTTGACTCCTTGCCAAAGAGGGGTTGAATCAAAATTATAATTGTACCAGCTTTTGGGAATGTTTCTAAAATTCATTTGGAGAAACCACTGCTCTCTCGGCAGGTGATTCAGCTTTTCATCAGGCATCAGCTTCATATTCCGTTCGAATGCTGCTTTCCTTTCTGGCCAGACAGACTCTTCCCAGTTGCTTTGAGCCATCGCGATGTGATCCGGCCTCATGTGAGGAGGCATTCCGATTATGACAGTATGGGAAACGTGCTTTTTGTACTTTTTAGCATATTCAAGGGCTAAAAGACCGTGAGCTGAATGGCCGACGACGATGCATTTCTCCAAGCCGAGCTTCTGCCTGAAACACTCAAGATCATCAAGCAGGGTATCAAAAGTCAGCTCGGCTTCAGGCCCTTCTGCAAACCCTCGATAATCAACAAAGTGCAATCGGAGAAATTTCCGAAGATTTTGCGAAAAACTGCGAGGATAATAGATCGAACTGCCAATAACTAAAACGTCCGGGCCGCCGCCTTCAGTGCGGTATCTTAACTTGAATCCATCTATCTCAATTCTGCCTGTATTTTCCATGGATGCTTCCTAAATCATTTTTCTCATTTTATGATGAGAAATCCCATATTCATCAAAAGGCTCGCCCTCTAAGATATACTTATTTTTTAGATAGAAAGGAATAGCGGCCCCTTTGGCATGACAATAGATCGACGTGTACTCATGCTTTTTAGCGTATTCTTCACAAAAAACCATCAAAGCAGAACCAATTCCTTTGTTTTGAAGGTGAGTTTTAGTAGCAACTCTTTGCATTTTTAGTACATCGCCTTCAGGAACAAGAACGGCTGTGGCGCATAAGTCGAGTCCTAAGAAACCGGCTATGTGAATATAATCTTTCAGCTTTAGCTCTTCTGAGGCAAAAGATAGCCCAAGAGACTTTTGCACTATTTCTTCCCGCAAGGCGACAGACTTTTTGTACTCCTCGCTTCCGTAATCGACAAGTTTAAAATGGATGTTATCTTGCGACTCTGCGAATTGCTTGATGATCTCATAATGCTGCTGGACGAGTCCGCTGCGATAGGACTGAGACGAGAGGAGGCGGCAGGGAATTTCCTTGCCCATTGCATGAAATAGAGGAATGCCTGAGCCTAGCACGATGGGGATGATCGACAACGTCATCTCATCCACGAGCTGCAGCGAGAGGAATTGGGAAATCGTAGACCCTCCGTCGATCCAAATATGCTTGATCCCTTCCCTATGAAGCTTTTCAGCAAGTACTTCCAGATCTCCTCTATAAAGCTCCATTCCGGCTTTTACAGAATCCAGGCTGTTGCTAAGGACGACGACTCTTTTCCCAGGATATGGATCGGGAACGGTTGAAGCGATTGCATACGTTTTTCGACCGATGATTAGCGCGTCAATACTGTCAAGCAGTTTTTGAAAGCCGTAATCTTCATCAAATCCGCCGACGCGATCCAGCCAATCGAGGCTGTCGTCTTTGCGGGCAATATAGCCATCAATGCTTAGCGCAATATAAACTGAGATTTTAGGTCTTTTTTTCTTATTCATTTTTTTTTCATCCTTCCATCCCGGGTTGATTGAGAAGCATTGAATTTTTGGAACATAGGCTCTTTCATCTTCCGGTATTTTTCTCCATTCTGGCCGGCTTCGATCGCTGCTTTCTTTTTCAGCTCGGCATATTCTTGAAGGGCATCAGGATTGCTAAGAAGAAAATCCCTGAAGCCTATGAGCCCTTTCCACTCTTTGCTTTCAGGACAAGTCAAATGAACGTGGTACCTTCGGCTTCCTTCTTCCGGATCAGGCAGATAGATAATGAAATAGAAACGATCCGGCGTGCTGAAGGAGGGCCGGAATTCATATCCAAGTTCTTGCAGCTTGTTTTTTGCTTCTTCCATCATGGCCTTATCGACTGCGATGGCAATATCAAGAATGCCTTTTCCTCCTAAACCAGGCACAGCAGTGCTTCCGACATGTTCAATGGATACAGAGCTAGGAAGATGCGGAGCTAATCTCTCTTTTTCTTTGCTGAAAAGCAGAGGGAATGAATCGCTATAAGGCTTGAAGGTTATTTTCCCATGCTTTTAATAATAAATTATGCAGCCGCGCTGCTCAAGTTCTTGAAACCATGCAGGTATTTCTAAATTTTTATTAAGCCTTACATCCAGTTTTTCCAAATGGAGGAGGCTGCGGATACTCTCCGGCAATGAAGTTAACCTGTTGTCTCGCAAATCCAAACATCTGAGTTTTTTTAGATTGCCGATCGTTTCAGGAATAGAATTCAGCTTGTTCGTTCTCAGATCAAGGTCAGTAAGATTTTCTAAATACCCTATGCTGTCTGGAAGCGTTGTTAATTGATTGTTTTCCAGCATTAATTTTCTTAAATTCCCGAGATACCCAATCGATTGCGGAAGAGCGCGGATCTGATTATTCATGGCGTAAAGCTCTTTCAATTGCTTAAGGTCGCCGATCGAGTCTGGCAAGGAAGAAACATTGTTGTTTTGCATACGCAGTTCGATAAGATTATCCCACCCGCCGATCCATTCCTGAAGAGCATTGATGCCGTTATGGGTGATGTTTAGATAAGCAAGAGACTTCAGGGTTCGCAATGCTTGAGGAAGAGTTGAAAGATGATTGCTTGCAAGGTATAGAAAACGCAAGTTTTGGAGCTCGCCAAGTTCATCAGGCAAACAGTGCAATTCGTTATAATTCAGGTCCAGCACTTGAAGGTTTGATAGGTTTTTAATTTCGGCAGGAAGGGACTCAAGTCTGTTTTGGCTCGCGTTGATCCGTTCCAAGTTTACCATTTGCAGAAGCATCTTTGGAAAGACAGTCAGTTGATTTTTATAAATGCTTAATCTTTTAAGAGCAGTCAACTGAGAAATAGCGTCGGGAAGCTCTCGTATCTGGTTGTCGTCAAGCCAGAGTTCTTCAAGGCTGCTATGAAAAAATATATCCTCAGGCACATTTGATAACTGCTGATTGCTTAAATTGAGAGTCATAGATGTTGAATCTTTCAGTTCGTCAGCTGCAATGCTTGTTGAAACAATCATCGCTAGGGCAAGAAAGAGTTTATACGGGAAATTCATCGAACCTTTCCTATGTCATTGTCATTTTGCCAATCTTGATAACCGATTCGATAAAGAACATGGCGCTTCACTGGATTCCCCTCCGAGATCTTTGGATGATCAAAGTCGTCTTTTGGAATATGATGCATGCCGATCCGTTCCATTACAGCTCTGGATCTCATATTGCCGACAGCCGTAAAAGACACGATTTCATTCAGCTTGAGCGTTTCAAATCCGTATCGAAGAGAGGCTAGAGCCCCTTCGGTTGCGTACCCTTTGCCCCAATGCTTGAATGCAAGCCTCCATCCGATTTCGACGGCTGGAGTGAAGTCTGTTTTGAAATGGACATCCTCGAGGCCGATGAACCCGATGAATTCCCCCGTTTCAGCAAGCGAAGATGCCCAGAATCCCCATCCGAATTTTTCAATATGGTTTGACACGATAGAGACGGAATGGTTGCTCTCTTCCTTAGTCTGCAAGCCGGGAAAGTATTCTCTGACTCTAGGATCGGCATTCATGCTCGCGAACGGCTCCAGGTCTGCGCTGCTCCATTGCCTAAGCACCAATCTGTCTGTCCGTATAATCGGCGGGTGTTCGATGTTTTTCATAAGGAATTCCATTGAAAATTATCTAACGAATCATAACATTAGCCGAGAGGATTTTCCAGAGAAAAAGATTAACAAATACTCTTTGCTTTCAGTATACTGCTGTTTTTTTTGAACAAAACCAATATTTCCAGCCTGTCTATGAAAAAAAACCACCCGAAGAAATTTGCTCTGATCGGACTTCCTGGAAGCGGCAAGTCCACATTTGCTTCTATGCTGGGTGGAATTCTAGACATTCCGGTTCATCATCTGGACAGGCATATGTTCGAACCGGACGGAAAGAAAAGGGACAAACAGGAATTCATAGAGGTTCAAAAGGCTATGCTCGATGAAGAAACCTGGGTTGTCGAAGGATGTTCTTTTTCGACCTTCGAAATG
>JAGVJV010000292.1 GCA_020050965.1 Parachlamydiales bacterium | reverse complement strand
CCTGTGGACTTCTCTGTTTGACTTTTTATAATCGGCTAGCCTTTATTGTGACCCGCCTTAGGACTTTGCAAAGGGAGCGTCTGGCAGAATATAAAGAGCTGTTTAAGCTGGAAGATGCCCATAAAGGAAAACTGGCCAAGCAAGAAACTGAGCACTTTCTTCACTTCTTGGAGCATCAAACTGCCGATGTTCTTAAGAGAGCCCTCTATTTGCGCAATACGTTATTTTGTCTGATCTTATCGATCTTCTCGCTCATCGGCACTTCGCTGCTCATAGGCTTAAGTTTGTTGTATCCCCTGTTGGATGCGTGTGTCTTGTTCTTTTTTGTCCTTGGCCTTCTTTTGCTGCTTGCCGGGCTCTACTTTGCTCTTCGGGAGATCTTAATCTCTCTAAAGCCGATTCAGATGGAGAGCGATTTTATGCAGCGGCTGATCAAAGTAGAATTTACGCCCAAATAAGCTAAATTCTTTTATACGGCGCCCTTAGCCTTTCTAATAATCCACAAGTCAGTTTCGAGCTGTTAAAGTATTGACGGATACAGCTGCTTAAGCCAGGTATGAAAGTTGTTTAGGATGCGGTCTTGTTCATCGTTTGCCGGCTCTGAATTAAAGCTGATTCTCCCTACATCGATTTGAATAGGTCTCCCATCGATAAATCCGTAGTTGTTATGCATCGTCTGGTTTGGGTCTGTAATGCCCACTTCAATCCGTCTGGCAAAGAGCTTCTCTATGCGAGCAATTGCTTCTTTTGCCTCTGTAATTTTGTTCTCTTGAACTAGGGTGTTAAGATAGTCTGCAGCCAAAATGGCTTTTTTCTGCAGGACGAATGGAGTCTTGTTTAGATTGAGGATATGAGTTTTGCCTCTTTTGTCGGTCACATGAACGAAGTGGCTAATTTTATCTGAGGGAGTCAGGTGCAAAAAGAGCAGACCAGTCTCATCGCGGAGCAGGGAAAAGGCGATTTTGTGACGTGCGAAGATCTTTTCTAGTCGCTCATCTGTTTGGAACCATTCCTGTTTGATCCATTTGAGAGAGTAGGTTTTTTTCCAATGCTTCCAATCCAAGTACCATTTTCCTCTCTTGGGAACCCTTGGATTGAATAATTTTAACACATAGTTGCCATCTGCGCTGATTAGTGCAGTCATCTGCCTGCCTCTGCCAAGTTGCTTAAAAGGCTGTGTGAGGATGGGGTCTAATTGGGAATAATCGAGTCCAGGAACCTCTGTCGCATATTCTTTTTTAAAGCCGTGCTCAAAATGGCGCGGATTAAAGTCATCGCCAAAATGGAAAAAAATCACGCACGAGAAGTGGATGACGAGTGGAAATAGGAGAATCCAAATGATCACATTTTTACTGCGCATGCTCTCAAATATATCAGAGATTCGATAAAAATGTTGAAGAATATCGGAGAAGAAGATATTGACATGTGGTAGAACAATTTTTTAATGGGATTGCATTCCCATAGAAAACTAACACCAGGAGAATAAAAAAATGGCTCTAAAATCAACTGTAGACCACATGAAGAAACTGATTCACGAGATTGCTCATGATCTCGAGAAATCGATAAAAGGAAATAAGGCCGCAGCTCAGCGTGCTCGCACAAAAACAATTAAATTTGCAAAAGTCGCAAAAGAATTCCGCAAAGAGTCTATTGCTGAATTCAAAAAATTGGTCAAAAAGAAAGCCGGCGGTGCTAAAAAAGCTAAAGCCGCTCCAAAGAAAAAGGCTGCTAAGAAAGCAAAACGCAGATAAGATTTTTTTAAATCTTTCGAAAAGGGGGCTTTTTTAGGCCCCTTTTTTATTACCTATTCGGTTATCCTAGTAACCGATGTCTTCTGAAAAAATTGTCACAACAGATTGTTTCTCTTCCAAAGGTCGCGCTCTCTGCGGCAAACTAGAAATTGCCGGGGCCCTGCCTGGCGAAGAGGTCTTGATTGCGCCTGCAGGAAAGAAAAAAGGCTTTTTACGCCAAGTGATTAAACCTTCCACAGATCGCACTCAACCCCGTTGCTCCCATGTGCCAGACTGTGGAGGGTGCTCTCTGCAGCATTTAGAATATACAGCTCAACTGAAGCTAAAAACACAAATCGTCGAAAAAGAATTTGGTCAACCTGCGCAGCGGATTCTTGCCTGCGCGGATCCTTGGCGGTATCGCAACAAAATGGAGTTTTCTTTTTCCCAGGATAAAGCTGGTGAAAAATTTCTTGGGCTGATCCTAGCTGGTTCTAGGGGGCGGGTGGCAAATATCACCGAATGTCACCTGGTTTCAGAGTGGTTCTCCGATGTGATTTCCAAGGTGAGAGAATGGTGGAAAGCTGTCCCTCAGCTCCATGCTTACCGACATGGCTCCAATGAGGGTCATTTGCGGACGCTGACTTTACGCGAGGCCAAGCAGGGGAAGGGTAAAATGGTGATGCTGACCGTCTCGGGCAATCCCGATTTTGCGTTGAAACGGGCGTGGCTAAACTCTTTTATCGACACAATCAAAGATGAGAATGTCAGCATTTTTTTGCAGGTGCAGCAGATTGCCAAGGGCAGGCCCACGCAGTTTTTTGAAATGCTTCTCTCGGGGCCCGACCATATCACCGAGATGCTCCAGATCGAGGTCTGTGGAGTCACTCACCGGATGGAGTTTAAAATTAGCCCTACCTCTTTTTTTCAGCCTAATACGGCTCAGGCGCAGCTGCTTTACGGGGCCGCTTTGCAATCTCTCTCCAACCTCTCAGGAGCGCGTGTTTTCGACCTTTACTGCGGCGGAGCGACCATCGGCCTCTCTGCAGCGAAATACGCCAAAGAGGTGGTGGGGATCGAGCTAAACCACCATAGCGTTTTTGATGCTGGGTGGAACCAAGAGGTCAATGGAATTAAAAACTTTACTATTCATCGGGGCGATGTGGGCCAGGTGCTTGAGAGGCTAAGGCAGGATCCTGAGTTTCAATTGTCCGATATTGTGATCGTCGATCCTCCTCGTGCTGGACTCGATGAAAAAGCATTGGGGCATTTGAAAGAATTTGGCGCGCGTCAAATCCTCTATATTTCCTGCAATCCCAAAACCCAGGCGGAGAATGTGAGGGTCCTTTGTGAGATGGGGTATCGGATCAAACTGTTGCAGCCGGTGGACCAGTTCCCTCATACGATTCACATTGAAAATATTTGCCTTCTCGAAAGATAATGAGCATATTTGAACCAGAGGTTACTTAATGAAAAAATTACTTGCACTTCTTCCCCTTCTCTCAACGGCTTCCCTTTTTGCTCAAGGGACTCCGCAGGCCAGAGAATCCAATTGGATCCAGACGCTGATTTTTGCTGCCGTCGGTATCATTTTCTTCTATTTCATCCTTTGGCGCCCAGAGAGAAAGCGTCGCCAAGCACTGGAGAAACAAAGATCGTCTATGAAGCATGGCGACAAAGTAACTGCAATGGGCATCGTTGGAACGATCGATAAAATTCAAGATAGAACAGTGATCTTGAAAATGGTCGATGGATCTAAAATCGAAGTGCTCAAAGGGGCAATCTCAGAAGTCATGTCATCTGGTGAAGAACCAAAAGATGTGAAGTAATTCTTGAAAAAGCGCAGTGGGAGAACTCTACTGCGCTTTTATACCTTGACACCGTTCCAGCAGAATCACAAGCTCAGCTTCCACAATTGTGTGAATTGAAATCTGCCGTGTCATCGTGATCGCCTCATTAAAACTGCAAGAGGCATCCGCAAATTTCCCCTCTCGAAGATAGCTTAGGCCAAGGGTTTTTGTTGCATCAATGATGCCTG
>JAGVJV010000221.1 GCA_020050965.1 Parachlamydiales bacterium | reverse complement strand
GAAAATTTGTATCTTTTATAATTTTCAATTACATCCTCAATAAAAAGCAGGTTCATGAATGCATAAATCATATCATCTACAGTTTCACTTTCTGGGTTTTCTCCGGAAAGTTTAAGGATATCTCGAATTAACGCTTCTTTAATCTCTTGATTGGTTATTTTGGACATCTTTTTCATTTTAGTTGTATACGAAAACCCAATTTTTGGAAATCCTTCATATTAATCCCCTTTTCCATCGACAATTCCCTGCGGAGCTGGCTTATAGGAGAACGGTTTGTCCACAGCCATCCTGACGATGCGCGGCTGGAAAGTCCCGATAATATCGACCAGATCTGCTTGAGCTTCGATCACTTTTTGGATCGGCTTATAAGCCTGTGGCGCTTCGTCGAGTCCTCCCCCAATTAGGGTGACTCCCCGCTCAGCTAAATACTCTGCTTGCTGCTGGGGGGTAATTGTCTGAAGTGCATTTGCTCGGCTCATTTGCCGCCCAGACCCATGGGATGCGGAATTGAGCGATTTGCTATTGCCTTTACCGACAACGACGAAGCCTTTATCTGCCATGGTCCCAGGGATCACGCCGAGAACTCCTTTGCCAGCCGGAGTTGCCCCCTTGCGATGGACGATGGCCTCTTTGGTGACTCCATTGACCTCAATTTGTTCACGCCAGGCAAAGTTATGATGGTTCTCTATGGATGCAATCGGCTCTAAACCGGCTGCCTTGGCGATACGGGCATGGATGATATGGTGGTTTGCAGAAGCAAATTGTCCAGCCAACTGCATCCCTTCCCAGTATTCCTGCCCCTCGTCTCTATCTAGAGAGAGCCATGCTAGGTGCTTGACCGATTCATCAAGCCCCGGCATCAGCTCCATCGCGAGTTTGGTGTAATGCTCGGCGATCTTAAAGCCTACACCGCGCGATCCACTATGAGATAATAAGGCCAGATAATTGCCCGGTTTTAGATTAAGTGGGTTAAGTGGATGAGTCACCTCAAATTCACCCCACTCGACAAAATGGTTCCCTGTCCCGCTTGTACCGATCTGCCGGATAGCTGTGAGTCTTAAATCGCGAAGGAGCCGGGTGCTTTGCCAATTGGAGGGATCCAGGAGAGGATGTTCGATTTTTCTCTCATGGACTCCATCGGCACCTGCCCCAAACACGGTGCTGTCAACCAGGATGCGCTGCAAATGGGCAAATTCAGGTGTATTTGGCTTTGGAAATAGGGAGCTGGGATAGACGGTCATCATCATGCGGCAGGCGATGTCGACTCCGACTGCATAAGGAACCACCGCATTTTCGGTTGCTAAAACGCCTCCGATCGGCAATCCATAGCCTTTGTGAGCATCGGGCATTAATGAGCCTGCTATTGCGATGGGGAGCCTAGCAGCGCTCTCCATTTGATCGATTGCCCCTTTATCGATGTGCTCGAGACCCCAAATATTATAAGGGACGGGGGTGCTGCGTAGCTCCAAGTCCCGAGTCAACTGAGCCATTTGTTCTTGTATTTTCTGGAGAAAATTGACTCCCTCATCAGGAGAGACTTTCTTAAATAAGCGCCATGCCTCATCACGTTCTTTATGCGTGAATTTGTTTTTTTCAATCATCTGCTGGAATTCTTGTGCGTTCATTTCATTTCCTTTTTCAATCTCAAGAGAAGTTCCAAAGCCACTTGTGCAGGGCCTGGAATTTCTGTACTGCCTGCGATCCACCTGCGCACTGTGCATCCATTGACCCGTAGCGCCTTGGCAACTTTGGTCTGCCAACCCCACGGGCCGAAGAGTTCTTCGCCGATTTTTCTGAGCTCATCTGGTGTCACTGTGCAATAAAGTCCATTGCTAACTGTGGGGCTGAAGCATCAAATCCGGCCACCCCAAAAGAGAGGGGATCAGCTGGATCGCAAATTGTGCCTCCATTGGCTTGCATCGCCATGACCACGAGTTTGGCTTGAGGATTAATCAGCTTACGGTACTTTTGCAATGCTTCAGCGGGTTGCGTTTTGCCTGCCCATGTTTCGTTATCGGTTAGAATAATGAAAGCATCCACATCCAAATGGTTATTCAATGCATGATTGACTGGGACCGCAAGATCGGTACCACCTCCCTCGCGTCTAACATTGTCGATCACATCATACAGACGCTGTTTGGGGGTGATGGTAAGATTCCGCTCGGCCGTATCAAAGGCCATCACATAGGCATTTTTTTCTGTCCGCATGAGAAATAATGCGATTGCTGCTGCAGCCTCTACAACACCTAGTATTGGAGATCCAGCACATTGTGCACACTGCATAGAGCCCGACACATCAATACCTACCAAAATACGCTTGTTTGTAGGCGTGACCAATGTAAACGCAGCTTCATAGGCAAGGTCAAGCGCATCGACAATAGCTGCTACAGGGCTCCAATTTAATGAGCCTAATTCCCCTCGACCCTGTGCATAGACACGTAATGCCAATAGGAGATGAAAGGGATTGATTCTAGCACGCATCAACTCCTCGGGATCGCGCAAGCGACTGGCCACATAATCGGAAGCTGGGGCCAAAGGTTGGAGCAGTCCAATCTGGGTCATTTTTCCAAGATTGCGGATCATGGCCATCATGGGCATGTCGACGAGCAGGGCATTCCATACTTCGACACTATTGAGGGCCCCAGTTGGTAATGCCTCACGTGGGATAGAGTATTTTCGGACGAGAGCAGCAATCTCTTCGTTTGAAGCGGCTTCCTTTGCTCGATACATTCCTTCGAGAAGTCTTATACCGAAACAACCTGAAGTATCGGGTTTAACAATCCAGTTAAGTAATGCGCGGCGCTCCTCATCCTGGTCACATTTAGGGTGAGAGAGTCGCAGCAAGTCGCGGAGTGACCAACCTTCCCGTTGATAATATTTCACAGCTTGAAGGGAAAGCTTTTCTACGGGCATTTCTGTGAACCAATTGCCCACAGCTCTACGTAGCGCCCTTCCCCAGCCGCGCATGCGGTTTACATACTCTGCAAATTGTAAAAGATGGGTCCCTGTCCGAGCGACTTTAGGAAGAGCAGCCAATGCAGCCTGACGGGTAGCGACCTCTTTGCAGGAAGCTGCCAGGGCCAATGCAAATATAGCCGTATCATTTTTTGGAGCTCGTCCAGAAGCGCTGATTTCTACAATCCGCTCAACCACTTTAACTCCATCCGTGAGCAGCAAGCGCTGAATAACCGAGGTATTCTGCTCTGTCAACTTGACGGGTCTAACATAATAGGTACCAGCTTCTGTGCCAAGGATTAGGAACCGATCTAATAATGCCCAATCATCAATTTTGTAATAGTAGCCACCCGCATTGTTTGGGATTTGCCCAGGCAAGGGAGAAGAAAAGAGTGTTGAGATGATCTGTTTGTATTTCATAAGTTCCTATAAAAAAAAGCTGGGCGTGGTGATTACAGATGGTCATTTTACGGGGCTACGTTTCCATAGCCTGACGTCGACCTAAGCGATAAACCATTTGTTTCGGCCCAGCTAAAGTGGGTGTTGGACATGCTTGTGCGTCTTGACATTGTTTCGTAGACGGTAACCAAGACACTTCGGCCCAACGCAACCAAATATAGTGCATGATGCACTAATTTTGCAACCCCTTTTTTTCTGAGCGTCAAAATGGTATACTGCGACCGATGCTAAATATGAATGATGATCCAGTAAGAATATTCGTTGTTCCCCTTCTTGAAACATTAGCTGATCGAGAATATCAAGAGCGAGTTTGGCTAAACGATCATGAAAGCTATTCATTTCCTGAATTTATTGACGATTTTTTCCTTGCCTGGGAGCCGATAATTAACTTGGGTGAAGAAGTCTATAAATTGGGAGAAAATAGAGCCCCTTTTGAAGCCTTATATAAAATGGTGACTGAATTTATTTGGTCTCTACCGGGTGAGGATTTGCAGTCTCTTCTCAATCACCCCGATTGGATAAGAATTCAAAGTAGCGCAGCGGTCCTCCTCGATAGATTAAAAAATAGAAACTAGATCTTCGCAACGGGGGTATAAATTTCCATATTTCCCTGAAAATGGGTTAATCGTAAAATCGATAAATATGGAACCTCTCCCTTTTTCAGTCCCCCATCTGTTTTTCGATCGGATTCAAAAAGATCATGCCCATGGTGGCGAGGACCTTTGGTTCATTTTCAGAGGTACAGAGCTCCTGCTTGACGGCGACTCAATGAAACCTTTTCAGGTTAAAGATCCCCTGCTTATCCGCTCGTTTTATATGGGTACTTATGACAAAAAGCACATTCATGTCGGCGAGATGGCGCTGTCTGCAAAAGAACCAACGGGCGCTCTCTGGGCCGGTCTAAAAATGCTCTATAGCAAAATGGATGAAGATCTCTATGCGATTGCTGGGCGTGCGGTGCAGTTGCTGGTTTGGGAGCGTACGCACCAATTCTGCGGGCAATGTGGAAATAGAATGGTAGATAGCGAAAAAGAGCGGGCAAAGCAGTGCCCTGTCTGTCAGCTACTCGAATATCCAAAAATTGCTCCTGTCATGATGGCGCTGATTGAACGAGGCGATGAAATCCTGCTCGCGAGAGGGTACCATTTTCAAAAAGGGGTCTATAGTATCCTTGCAGGTTTTGTCGATCCTGGAGAAACGCTCGAACAATGCGTCAAACGGGAAATCATGGAGGAGGTGGGCCTGGAAGTCGAAGGGCTCAAGTATTTTGGCAGCCAATCGTGGCCCTTTCCCAATTCACTGCTGATTGTCTTCACCTGCGAATGGAAGAGCGGGGAAATAGAGATCGACCCGATAGAAATCGAAGATGCGCGGTGGTTCAAAAAAGATAGCCTCCCCCCTATTCCACCTAAGCTCAGCATCGCACACCACGTCATCCAGACGGTCTTGAGGGGTGGCTGATGCTTTTTGCTGCGATGGGCCATCCAGATTTACTCCGGGAAATCCCTCCAGGTGTCGATGGAGTGGAACTCTTTCTGGGTACATTTCCAGCAATTGACATGGAGTTTTTGAAGACGGTGATCGCAACTGCAGAGTGCTCAGTGATGATTACTCCGGGGAATTTGCCACAGGATCTGATTGAAGAGCTCCTAGGGTTAGAGCCCCCTTTTTTCGATCTGAGGTACGATTTGCCAGAAGCGTTTCTCCAGAAAGCTGTGCGGGAGCATCCTAGAACTAAGTTTGTCCTCTCCTACCATAATTTCGATGAGACTCCAGAAGACTTGGAAAAAATCTATGAAAAAATGAGGCGCATTCCAGCCTTTACCTATAAAATCGCCGCCTTAGCGAATTCGGCAAATGATGCCTTGCGGATGCTGCTCTTCACAAAAAAACATCCTAATGTAAGCGCTATTACCATGGGAGAGTGGGGGCAATTTGGGCGGGTGCTGGGTAAGATCTATGGAAATGTGATCAACTTTGCCTGCGTGGGCGAGCAAGCCAAAACAGCGCCGGGTCAATTATCCGCCTTCGAGTTGATGAAGATCTATCGATTTCAGTCATTAAACAAAGAGACAAAGGTCTATGGCCTCATCGGCGATCCTGTCGATAAAAGCCAGGGCCATTTCTATCACAATGAGGCATTTGAGAAGCGGCACCAAAATGCGGTCTATGTGAAGATGCGGGTGACGGAACTCGAAACTTTTTTCAAGCTGGCTAAAGAGCTCGATTTTCGAGGCCTGAGTGTAACGATGCCTCTCAAAGAGATGGTGCTCCCCTACCTCGATTCGATCGATCCAAAAGCAGAGCAGATCGGCGCTGTGAATACTCTGCGCATCGCTGAGGGGAAAATCTTTGGCACAAATACAGATGGCGTTGGCGCATTGGATGCGATTGAAAAACGGGGCAAGGTCGCTGGAAAACAGATCGTTATCTTGGGTGCGGGCGGCGCAGCTCGGGCGATTGCCTTTGAGGCCCACTGGCGCGGAGCAAATGTGCTGATCCTCAATCGGACGGTCGAGAGAGCGCAACAGCTTGCCAAAGCAGTCGGCTGTCAATATGGGGCGCTGACAGACATGCCCCCCTTCTATGACGTTTTGATCAACTGCTCTCCAGAACCTGTTGATGTTCCTTTTGCCAAATCAGCACTCATCATGGATGTTGTCTATGTGCCGCGAGAAACCCCTTTTCTAAAGAAATCGAGTGAGGCAGGATGTGAGGTGATCTT
>JAGVJV010000072.1 GCA_020050965.1 Parachlamydiales bacterium | reverse complement strand
CCAGTGATGTCCCCATGAACGGACCTTGCTGAGCATCTCCTCTTTACTTCTCACCCAACTATAGTGATGCACGATGGGCTTGCCATCTACGCAAAACTCTCGCTCTTTCTTTCCTTGTATTTGTTCAAACATCCCCATCCGCTCATGTGGATTAAGAAGAAGCTCGGGTGTAAGATACTTGCGCCTAACTAAGAGCGGGCCATCAGGGGTCACAGTGGCACATTGAGAAGCCGTTTTAAAGTACCAGTAGGTAGCAAAGCGCAAAGCATCATAATCAGAGAAATTTACAGCACGCAAATCAGCATTAAAGATCTCATCCACATCTATGAATAGGACATACTCGATATCACCCCGCACAAAAAAATTGCCTATGTAACGAGCGCTATTGTGCCAGTGCTGCCCCCAATCGGGACTTCCCTGTACAAGTCTGGCGGGCGTTCCGTAAACTTCCTGCTGACTATAGGCAAACTGGATGAAATCGACTTCGGGATATTTGTGGTAGATCTTCTGGAGCAGCTCGAGATCTTCGGGCTTGCCATTGTAAAAATGATCGCAGACGGGAATAAGGATTTGATCAGAGAAGGGTTTAACGGCAGAGATATTTTTGTCTAGGAAGCGGAGGTCATGGGTACAAAAGCTGATGATAGAGGCTATTTTGCTACTCACAACAAACTTTGATTTGGTTTTAAATTCGAAAGAAATTCAGAGCAGGGTATACAAAGAATATTCCCCTTCCTAAGTCGGTCTGTTCCTCTATACAGAAAAATGCCCTTCGCTTCGGGATAGTCTTCAAGAAATGTTTTCAAAGAGCGTAGATCATTAAGAGATATAGTGAGCGAGTTTTTTACTTCGATCGCCCAAAAACCTAATGGACTATGCAAAACAAAATCAACTTCTACTCCCGAACGTGTACGCCAAAATGATAAAGTATTTTCCCCAGAAGTATAATCACACCATGCAGCTAAATGTTGTGCAACTAACCCTTCTAAAGCGGGTCCTTCAATATCGGAGTGAGGATCTTCTAGTGATTGTGGACGTATTGCCCGATACACACCCGCATCAAAATAATAAAACTTGGGATGTGCGCTAAGTTCTCTTTTTGGTCTTGTTGTAAAAACTTGTAATTGATAGGCAATC
Source organism: Parachlamydiales bacterium (assembly GCA_020050965.1). Lineage (GTDB taxonomy): Bacteria > Chlamydiota > Chlamydiia > Chlamydiales > Rhabdochlamydiaceae > Sacchariniichlamydia. Next base: position 6,868 of record JAGVJV010000072.1, on the reverse strand, counting down.
AGAAGATCTTCCAAAATGGAAATCCAACTCGCAACGGTTGTTCGCTTCACCATACACTCGCGTGCGATATTGGTTAGATTTAATTGCATCCCATGGGAAAAGCTAATTGCATGCAAAAAGCGGGCAAATGGTTCGATATTGCGCACAATCCCTTCCGCTTTGACCTCTTCTTCCAGATAAAGAGATACATAGGTTTTGAGGGTGTCTAAGACGTTTTCTCCATCAAAGCGAAGAGGCAGCAGCCCAAATTTTAAGGCCTGCTCAAAATTGAATAACTCCCCAAGCTCAGAAGCCATAAAAGGATGCAAATGCTTTTTAAGTGCTCTCCCTGCTAAAAGATCTACGCCTGCCCTTTTGAGCTTTCGGGAACTTGAACCTGTTAGGATAAAAATCCAATCCTGTTTTTCTTCAATAAGCACATGAACCAGGGAAAGGAGCTCAGGTACTTTTTGGATCTCATCGATGATCACAGTCTGCCCTTTTGGCTGAGCACGCACAAGTTCCAGTAAATACTGTGGATTAGTGGCTAGCCTGAGTTTCAGATCTGGCAAACGGAGGTCAAGGATCAGAGCATTCGTGTGCCGCCGTTGGGATAGGGTTGATTTTCCAGTCCCTCTCGGGCCGAAGAGAAAGTAGCTTTTCTTAGGCTCTTCAAAAAATCTGGTTATGTGTCGAAATGTCATTCTGAGACTCAATATGACATTTCAAATGTCAATTTGCAAGCTTTTTCCATTAAAAGCCTGCAAAATGACATCTCAAATGTCAATTTGAGTCTCAATATGACATTTCAAATGTCATTTTGCGAACCTTGAGTTTTGCAACTACCCCTGGTATAATATTATTTATGTTTACCGATTCTCCCTGGCTAGATTTTGAAAAAACCTCATGGCCTGGCCTCCAGACCGAGCTCCATTGCGAAGTGGCGATTGTGGGGGGCGGCATTTCTGGGGTTGCGACCCTCTATTACCTTCTGACGACGACTGAAAAAAATGTGGTTTTGCTAGAGAAAAACAGGGTGGCAAGCGGCGCTACTGGGCACAATGCGGGCTTGGCGGTCGTCCATATAGAAAAGCCGGCTTTAGAGCTTGAGCAAACACTTGGCAAAGAAGCGACTCAGGCTTTTTACAATGACCTCGGTGAAGCTTGGGATGATCTGCATGCGATCCACGAAGAAATCGGCCTCCAAGACAATCTTCTCTCATTCCCTAGTGTTGCCAATGGCTTTACTTCGCTCGATCAATTCATCGCTACTATGAAAGATTTTCTGATTCGAAGTGAGTACTTACAAATAAAGTGGCGCTATTTGGTTGCGGAAGACCTAAAAGAAACGATCCCTGCAGAATTTGCACAGCTGATGGAATTTGTCCCCCAAGAGACGATTTTATCTATTCTCTACACAAATGACACAAGTTATATTGCAGCAGCTCAGCCGCTCCTCCCTTTCAAAGGCAAACGGATGAATAGCGCGAAGTTTTGCTACTGGGTTTTAGACTATCTGCAGCAAAAATACCCCCATCGACTTTTTGTCTATGAACAAACCGACATCAGTAAGATCGATCTCTATCTGGACCATGTGGTGCTACAGCACTCTAAAGGAACTGTAACGTCCCAAGAGGTCATCCTCTGCACCAATGGTTACAAGAATTTTACGATTTGGGATTCGATTAATGAAAAGTCTTTTACGAAATTGCATGAAAATATCACTCCACGCATTGGCTATCTTGCTGCTTTCCCTGGCGAATTAGATGAGAGCTATGCAGTGGGATTGCTCAATCAACAAGGCCCCTATAAAGATGTCCCTTTTTGGTATTTTTCCCATGCCCCGCACCCAAATAACAATCCGGATCACGCCTGTGTCATCGGCGGCCCTGAATTTGATCTAGAGCAATGGGAAGAAAGCAAGGGGGTTGAGAGTTTCTATCTAGTTAGACAATTTCTCAAAAGCACCTTTAAGGATGCGCCCGATACCCTTCCTTTCTTTTGGAGTGGATGGATGGGCTATAGCTCCGACGGGATGAGATGGGTGGGGCCTGACTCAGAATACCCTCATCTTTGGTACAATCTTGCTTGCAATGGCATCGGCATCGTCCCAGCGATCGCGGGGGCTAAGAAAATCGCTTCTGAAATGAAAAAATAACTTTTCTGTTTTCACCTAATACATATATAAGAAAATTAACTAAAGGGAGCGGTTATGAAAAAGATTGCATCGGCATTAGCTGTGCTTAGCTTAACAACTATTGTTGAAGCTGTACAACCATTTGCTCTAATGCGCGGACTAAATGCGACCATCAGACAAGAGCTTTACCCCATCAGTGATCTCTGTGACTACAAACTATATGCATTTGCCGCTGGGAATTACGCTCCAAAGCTAATAGCCCCTCATGTAAATGGCAAAATAGAAGATTCCCGCGCCTGGAATGGGACATATGGTCTTACCTATAAATTTTGCTCATTTTGGTCGTTAGGATTAGCCGGCAGCTACAACACAAATTCTTTTAAACAACAGTTTAACCAAGGTAAATTTCATACTGAGTTCAGAACTTGGGCCCTTTCCGCTTTTTCTGGAATGGAATTTTGCCATGGCTACATCAACGGAATCTTTAACGCGGGCTGGCTGAGATTTGATCATATCAATCGCCATTTTGAAATAGATTCTAGAAAATTAACAGCTAGAGGTCATGCAGATGGAATGCAGTATGATGCCCTGTTAGAGGGAGGATGGTACTTCTGGGATTACTGCAACTTCAGATTGGGACCCATTGCAACAATCGAATATCAATGGGTCGATATCGAGGGCTATCGTGAGCGCGGTGCTTCCACTAATAACCTTCAATACAAGCACCAGCATGCCCGTTCTTTCGTTACTGGTATTGGTGTAGAATCGGTGATCTTTTTCCCCTGCGTACCCGATTGCTGCCAAGAAACCTGCTATGCACAGGATTGTCCTCCAGGTTTTTCTATAAAAGTCTTCCTCGCTGCGAATGAAGACTGGGTTAACAAGACAATCAAAATTAAGTTCCGCCAGAGAAACCTTGATGGCGCTCCCTTTGAGAGCTGGCCCATCTATAAAGACAGAACATTCTTCGGCTCAGGGGGTATCAACCTCTCCAATACTTTCTTAAATGGCGTAATCTTCTCTTTAGGCTATAGAGGATATTGGGGTATGCACCATATGGTCGAACACAACATCAGCGCAAGTCTAATATGTCCTTTATAACCTGAGTTTTGGGTTTATAGTGTTGCGATCAATCGTACATTAGGTACTTCTTCCGCTTCTCTAAGAAGGCACTCCGCTGCTCTTTGTCATATCCGATCAGTTTCCAAGCGATGAAGTTTTCATTGGTGATGATGCTCAGAATTTCCGAGTTGCCATTGACTTTGCAAAACGAACTTTTGTCGGCATCGGTGAATTGATTGAGCTTAGCTTGAAATTGGGATGGATAGAGTGATTTCAGCATCCCGATCAGCATGTATTGCACCGCCAGCGGTCGGTAGATGTGGGGGCTGGTGATGATGATTTTCACCCCTTCGCACTGCTCTTTAGCAAACTTACCGTAGAAAGGCTGGTAGTAGAAGGGGACAAATTTGACTCCGGGGAGTTTTTGCTCATTGAGTTTTTCGGCTAAGTGGTAGCCGTCAATCCAGGGAGCTCCGATCACTTTGAAGGGCAAGGTGTAGCCGATGCCGATGTTGACGACGCCAAGAGCACCTAGAATGCCCGTCGATGCGTAGAAGAATGGGGTGTCGGATTCGGGAATGTAGGGGCTGGTAGGAATCCAGGCGAGGCCGGTCTCTTTATAGGTCATCCGCCGCTGCCACCCTTCCATCGGGACGATGTGCAGTTTGCAGCCGATTTTGTATTCGATATTGAAATAACGAGCCAGTTCTGCGACGGTCATCCCGTGGCAGTAGGGGACGTTGATATAGCCCATGAAGGAACGCCATTTGTCTTGCAGCATTGGCCCATCGACGACGAGGCCTCCCATCGGGTTGGGTCGATCAAGCACGACGACCGGGATCCCTTTTTTTGCCGCCTCCTCCATTGCATAGAAGAGGGTCGATATGTAGGTGTAGGAGCGGCAGCCGATCTCTTGAATGTCGTAGAGCAGAATATCGATATCTTTGAGCATTTCAACGGTCGGACGGCGCGTTTCTCCATGCAGGCTGTAAATGTGGATTCCGTCGCGGTCTTTGCTATGGTCGATCTTTTCATCGGCACGGGCAGACCCATCGATCCCATGTTCGGGGCAGAAGATGGCGACCAGGTGGGCGTGGTTTTTGAGAATTTTGATGTTGGAGGCGAGCTGACTGTCAACGCCTGTGTGGTTGGTGATCAGGCCGACCCGTTTGTTTTTCACAAGGCCGCTATACTGTGGCTCAAAGAGTCGGTCGATCCCCACTTTGACCGGATAGGCGTGCAAAGTGAGGGAAAATAGGAGTAGAAAAAGTATTTTCATCTGCACCATCGTGAAGCTTGCCTGTGTTCGATAACCACTTGATCATCATCAATAAAAAAGGAATCGATATCGTAGATCTTACAATAGCTGATCGGCAAAGGCAAGACTTTGGCACTTGTATTTTCTTTCAGCACCTCAAAGAGGGAAAGCTGATCAGCAAAGGGAAAATCCCCGCATGTTTCAACCCATTTCTCGATGAGCTGGTGAGCGGCAGGAGTTTGATTGATGAAGATGGTACCGGCACTGACTGCATATTCAGGACGATCTTGGAAAAGTTCCATGTACCGAACGGCGAGATCAGCATGCAGGAAAGGGGAAAAGTTGGGAGCTTGCAAAAAGACAGCGTCGGCATCGACCCATAGAAGAGGGGTGTTACTACTTCTCAGCTTTTCTAAAATGAACGCTGGTTTCATCGCCACATTTTTTTCCCAGCTGCCTCTGGATGGGCGCGGCTCAATCTCAAAGGGGATACCAAAATTTTCGCATGAGGTCTGCAAATAAGTCGCCTCTTGTTGATAAGGGGAGTTTGGGGTATAAAAGCAGATAACCTTAACTGAAGTCATTTATGATTGTACTTGCCACTAGTCACGCGCTCTTTTCAGCTTATTTTGAAGCCGATTTTTTCGGAAAATGTATTTTTATGGGCCTCTTTACTTTGTCGATTCTCTGCTGGATCGTCTTGGTCCATAAAATCTTAGCTGTGCGCAAAACCAGACGGCTCTGCTACGCCTTCGAAAAGGCAGTGCAAAAAAGTAAGGAGCAGCTGCTCAACCTCGCTGTCGATCAAAAGGGTCCATCCCATCCCTTCTCCCAAGTTTTTCAAGCCGTGAAGCAAAAAACAGTGGAGATTCTAAATAAAAACCACTTTTTTGCCGAGGATAAGGAGCATGTCTATCTGACACGGACCGACGTAGAGCTAATCGAAACGCATGTCCTCACCACGATTTCAGGTGAGCTCAAACAGATTGAAAAAAATCTCTTCCTCCTTCCAATGATCGTCACCCTGGCTCCGTTTATGGGGCTGCTCGGAACCGTTTGGGGAATTTTAGTTGCCTTTTCTGGAATGCAGGCAGGCGTCAGCGCTACTTCGAACACCGAAATTTTGGGTGGATTGTCTACAGCTCTTGTGACGACTGTAATCGGCCTATTGATCGCGATTCCTGCGCTGATTTCGTCGAGTTGGCTGCGCAATGCCTGTCGCGTCCTTTCTTCCGATACAGAAGACTTCCTCTACAAATTGCTGACAGCTATCGAACTGCAGTACAGAAAACCTTAGAGTATGCGCAAAAGAAAATCATCTGAATCTGGCATTGAGGTGGGCAGCATCGAACTGACCCCGCTCATCGACGTGGTCTTTGTGGTGCTCATCATGTTCATTCTGATCGCCCCGATTCTCGAAGTCGACAATGTAAAACTCGCTCGAGCTCCGGCGCGGGAACAGAACGAAGCTACAAACATGAGCTCGCTGACGATCCATGTGCATGAAAACGACACCATTTGGATCAACAAAAAATTGGTCACGCCCGAAAGTCTATCTCCCGTTTTGAAAGCGCTCAAATCAAAAAACCCCAAATTAACACCGCAACTTTTCCACGATCGCAAAGCCCATTTTGGCACCTACCAGATGGTGAAAAACGCCGTGGAAGAGGCCGGTTTTGATGAGCTCGATGTGGTGTTGGAACCTGCAAAATGAAAAAGATCGCCTACTATGTGATCGCTGTCCACGCTTTCCTCGTCCTCTGGTCAGCCCTCTGGATGCCCAGCAAAAAGGTCGATCGGAAGCCCTTAGCTGTACGCACTGTGATGCATGTACCTCAAGTGGTTTCTAATCCCCAACCTGTGGTGAAACAGGCGGTCCAAAAAACAACGCCAAAACCGCAAACTCCAAAACCACAACCAGCAGTTGCAAAACCCACTCCGATTGTTCCGTCTAAACCTGCTGCTCCAAAGTCTGTGACTGCACCCGTCAAAAAATCTGCGCCACCTGCCCCAACAACTGCAGCCCGGCCGGCCCCTAAAAAAAGCAGTAGCCCGGTCGTTTCTGCCGATTTAGTGCGAGAGTTGCAAGAAAGCATTGCGAAAATTGATCAAAAAAGCCATAAAGAGAGTCCCAAAGAAATTTTGCCTGCTCCAAAATGGGTTCCCCAATTGAAAATCGATGAGGAGAGCAGCGGTGATGAAGAGAGCCTGTTTGTCAGCACCTTAGTATATTTTCTGCAGGAGGCGCTCAACTTGCCTGAAGTGGGAGAGGTCAAAGTGGAACTGACACTCAAGCGAGATGGCTCCTTTGTGCAGATGAAAGTGCTGCGCAGCGAGAGTGAAAGAAATAAAAAATTTTTAGAGCAAGAGCTTAAAAAAATGACATTCCCCCCTTTTGATGGGAATTTAAAGAATGAAAAAGAACATGCATT
>JAGVJV010000272.1 GCA_020050965.1 Parachlamydiales bacterium | reverse complement strand
ATTTGGCCTTCCAATAAATAGTTTATTAAATGCCCGAAGCTGCAAGGCTTTTGCGAATGTCCTTGGAAACAAATTTGACCAAGTAGCCAGTGTCATGGCCCAAGAGCCTATATCCTACTATGCAAGGTGTTGTCTTGTTCCGACTCTCAAACAAACAGCGCTTCTAGCCTTTGGTGAGGAGTTGATTTATAGAAAATTGATCCAAAACTGGGCCCTTCTGAAAATAGCAAAATTGGCTCCTCTCCGCTATAGACAGTTTCTTTCTGAATCAACTACTCGAATTTTCCTTACCTCCATGCTATTTGCAATTAACCATTATGAAAGGGGAAGACCATTGCTGCCAGAATTTATCACTGGAGTGATTCTTGGAGCCGTTTATGAAAAATATGGGTTGATCGCAGCCACAGTTTCTCATTTTGTCACAAATCTGCACATCGATCTGTTTACGAGAAATTCTTGTGATACAACGATACCAACAATTCTTCGAGAGCTGGATAACCGCCCCTCGCTCCCACATTGGTCATTTCTTGGAAAACTGCGCTGTATAGGTGCGACAAGTGTACTAGATATCTTTGGGATATCCCCTCTACATCCTTGTGCAAATCCCTCTTAATTCAACTACATCCTTTAAGAAGCATTAAACGATCGAAGCCGACAGCTACGCCGCAGCTTTCAGGCAAATGGTAGAGCGCAGCGATGAACTCTTCGTCGATAGGCAACTCTTCTTTACCTATGGCAATCCGTTTCGCATTTTCCTCTTCCAGCCTGATTCTCTGCTCAACTGGATCGGTCAGCTCGTCAAAGCCGTTGGCAAGCTCGATGCCCTGGTGATAGACCTCAAAACGATGGCCCACTTTGATGCCGTCAACGAAGATGGCTTTAGCTAGAGAGGCTTGAGTTGCCGGATAATCGGTAATAACGGTGAGTCTTCCTTGGCCGAGGTGCGGTTCGATAATGTGAGAAAAGAGCAGATTGAGTTGAGTGTCTCTGTCCCAATCTTTGGCGGTGCTCGAGAAAGGGAGCAGGTGGGGCGTTAAATCATCGTTGATGTAATCAATTTGGGCAAATTGCAGAAAGGCCTGGCGGTAGGTAAGGATCTCTGAGGGGAGGTCGGGGAGAAAGAGGCGAATGAAATCGAGGGTCTCTTGGATAAAGGGCTCATACTCCATGCCGACTCGGTACCACTCGACCATGGTGAATTCGGGACAATGACGAGGCCCCTCTTCTCCAGCGCGAAAAACGTGGCTCATTTGATAGATATCGCCGCTGCCTTGAGCAAGCAGTTTTTTGAGTTCATATTCGGGTGAAGTGTGGAGGTAGCCAATTCGGCCACTGCCCATTTCGACTCGCATGACGTCGATATAAGTGTCTATGGGAGCGGCGGGACGCAAAACATCCGTGTCAACTTCGAGCACACCACGGTCTTCAAAGAATTTTCGCGCAGAGGCAAACATGGCAGCTCTCTGCCAAATTGTCCCTTTGTTAGATGCGAGAAACGTATTCACCGGTGCGAGTATCCACTTTAATTTTTTCCCCTTCATTGACGAAGATGGGGACTTGAATTTTAGCGCCTGTGTCGGTGATGGCGGGTTTGAGGACCCTGCCTGAAGTATCACCCCGTAGACCGGGAGCGGTTTCGACAATCGTCATCTCCATAAAAGTGGGAGGGGTGAAATCAATCACTTCCCCTTTATAATAGAGCAGATCGTACTCGACATCTTCCTTGCACCAGGCCTCTTTTTCGCCTATGACGCTGCCGGGGATCGTATGCTGCTCAAAGGTTTTTTCGTCCATGAAGACGAAGTCATCTCCCTCGCGATAAAGGAGGCGCATTTTTTCTTCTTCGACGTCGGCTAGATCGAGCTTTTCTCCTGATCGGAAGGTTTTCTCGATGGCTCGCCCTGTCTTTAAATGCTTGAGTTTGACTCGGTTAAACGGTATGCCTTTGCCCGGTTTGACGAATTCGTTTGAGATGATCGAGTAGGGCTCTCCCTCAACCTCGACCTTCATTCCAGATTTAAAATCATTTGTACTTACTTGCGCCATATAGAATTTCCTCTTAGAAAACCTCGAGTTTGACTTTTTTTCCTTTAAGAGTCAATCCCTGGGATTGACTCCAAGATCAAGATCCCATCACACGTTGAAAGAGGAAGCGAGCTGAGGAGATAACACCAATTGAGGCCCAAATCCATAGCGCTGTCATCGTGGGACCTGCAGGTTGGCTATAAAGGTGAGTTTTCAAATGGATAAAGCCAGAATCTACTGCTGCATCCACAGTGGCCTCTAGTTTGCGAGTGCTGTTATCTATCCGCAGTGTCGCACCTTCGAGTTTTTTTGTGACGATCTCTAATCGTTTTCTCTTTTCGGCAAGTTCAGCTTTGACCGCAGTCAATTCGGCATAAGCTTCATTGAGATCCCTGACTCCTCTATAGTTGAGTTTTTTCACATCGGCCATCACCGATCTAAACTCTTCAAGCGCCTTGCTATTTCCTTTTTCCAGTTTGCTTGTGATCGTCTCTAAATTCTGTTTATGGAGTTTTAGATTCTTGGCTGCTTTTAAGAACCCGGTTAAAATCTCTTGACTGACTTCATTTCCACTCGTTAGAGCCCCTTCGATTCCTGTAACAAGCCGCTCGGTTGTTTCTCCTAATTCTTTCACAATGGCTTCGTGTTTATCGTTGATCCTTTCGTATCTTTTGTGAGACTCTTCAAATTTTTCTCTGACCTCGGTTAATCGGTCTACTTCTCCTTTTAAATTTTCAATGGAGGAATCGAGTTTTTCGATTTTTTTTTCTAATTCAATATTGCTTTTTTTAAATTGGATGTTCTCCAGCCCATATATCTTCCCCTCTTCTCGGATATCTTTGATCCCTTTATTGAGGTCTGCAAATTGCCTGAGATCAGCGACTGTTTTTGCGAAGAGTAGGCCTGCACCCAAGGAAATCAATGCTAAAAAGAAGGATCCTCCAATGAAGAAGAAAAAGGCCTGGGCAATATGGTAGATTGTTGCAGTTTGTAGAATGGGATCTCGCCATTGCGTCATTCTGTTAAAGAGAAAATTCTTTGCAGTTGCAACCCATGGACGTGTACTGCCAACGATATGTCCATAACTCTGTTGTGGCGTAATTGCGTGAATCACGATAACCTCCTTAAAAATTTTAGTAGGATCGAGTGTAAATCAACTTTGAATTTTATTCAAAAGAATGGTTATATGAGCCCATATGAGCGAGAAGATTGGCGAAGAGCAATTTGCAAGGGAAACTCTAGAACGTTATAGCGGCAGTAGCTATGCTGTTTTTCAGTCGAACTTGATCCTGACCAATTTCCCCCAATATGTCGATTATTTTGCCAAAACAAGGCGCATCAAGGTGCATGAGGGGTCAATGTTTAAGGCAGCCCACTGCACAAAAGAGGGAATCAGCATTCTCGATTTTAAGATTGGATCTCCTGCAGCTGCTCTCGTGGTCGATCTCTGCTCATTCTTGCCCATCAAAGCGGCGGTGCTCCTCGGCATGTGCGGTGGCCTGCGCAGGAGATACAAAGTGGGAGATTTT
>JAGVJV010000091.1 GCA_020050965.1 Parachlamydiales bacterium | reverse complement strand
GGGCGCTCATTTCAATTGCTTCTACAGTGCATAATCTCTTCTTTGCAATTGTTTACACTGGGATTGGCATTATGACGTTTGGCTTGTCTGGTAGTGCTTTTGCAAACGATCGGGACCACCATTGGGGCAATGCCTATTACAGCTTCCTCTCGATCTTCACGGCAATAGCCAGTATTATCACCCCAAAATATGGCTCTTATTTGAGCATCTACCTCTTTATTAAAATCCTGGGTGCTATTCAAGAAGATTATAATAAAGACATTATAAATCATGACAAGCAGCTTATTGATGGCGTTAAGCAGATTTTTAATGATAATTATTTATCTATCTACAATAAGGCCAAAGACTGGTATGGAAAGTCATTTGACGTGCAAGAAGGACCCGCTTTAGAGTGGTTGAGACTGCAAATCAATCAAGCTCAGAGCATTCATTTTCAGCCCAAATATTCCGATCAAGTTTGCCTTGTAAATATCATTGATGAATTTTGGCGCAAGTTTCCCTATTTAAAACCGAAGAAGGAAGAGAATGTTTAAATTCATTCAGAAGGAGTCATTTCCTGCACGCGAAGAGCGCATTTTGGAATTTTGGAAAGGGGAGAACATTTTCCAAAAATCTCTTCAGGCGCGCGAGTCATTTCCCGTCTTTTCTTTCTATGACGGCCCCCCATTTGCTACCGGATTGCCCCATTACGGCCACCTGCTTGCGGGAACGATCAAAGATGTTGTCCCACGCTATAAGACGATGCAAGGCTATTATGTATCGCGCCGCTTTGGTTGGGATTGCCACGGTCTTCCAGTCGAAAATGAGATTGAAAAAGCCAAGGAGCTCTCTGGAGGGCCTGAAATCGAGGCTTTTGGAATTGGGAAATTCAACGAAGAGTGCCGCAGCATTGTTCTCCGCTATACAGAAGAGTGGAAAACCACCGTTAATCGGATGGGGCGCTGGGTAGATTTTGACAAAACCTACAAGACGATGGATCCTCCCTTTATGGAATCTGTCTGGTGGGCCTTCTCTCAGCTATATGCAAAAGGGCTTGTCTATGAAGGCTTCAAGGTGATGCCATTTTCGGCTAAGCTTGGAACGCCTCTATCCAATTTCGAGGCTAATCTCAACTACCGCGATGTCGACGACCCTTCGCTGACGGTTCTCTTTCCGCTCACTTCCGACCCTCAAACTGCTCTCTTGGTCTGGACGACCACGCCCTGGACCCTTCCCTCTAACTTAGCCGTTGCAGTTGGTCCAGAAATTGAATATGTGAAGATCCAGAAAAAAGGGGATAACCGCTACTATATTCTGGCAAAAAGCCGCCTGAGCGCTTACTTCAAGAGCCCCGATGAATATACAGTCGTCGAGTCGATGCTGGGGAAAAGTTTAAAGGGCAAGCACTATGAGCCCCCGTTTAACTATTTTGCCCAAAAACGGCAGGCGAGGGCTTTCCAAGTGCTCATTGATGATTTTGTCTCTACCGAAGATGGATCAGGAGTCGTCCATATGGCCCCTGCCTTCGGAGAAGTGGACTTCTTCGCCTGCGCCAAAGCAGAAATCGAGCTGGTCTGCCCGGTCGATAGCAACGGCAAGTTCACCAAAGAGGTCAAAGATTTCGAAGGGCTATTTGTCAAAGATGCCGACAAAGAGATCATTAAAGCGCTAAAAGAAAAAGGTCTGGTCTTTCAGCACACCCAAATCCGCCACCGCTATCCTTTCTGCTGGCGCTCCGACACCCCGCTGATCTATCGCGCGGTCCGCACCTGGTTTGTCGCCGTCGAAAAGATCAAAGACCAACTGATCAAAAACAACAGCCAAATCCGTTGGGTCCCCGAGCACATCAAAGAAGGGCGCTTTGGAAAATGGCTTGAGAATGCTAGAGATTGGGCGATCTCGCGCAACCGCTATTGGGGCACGCCGATCCCGATCTGGCGCAGCGACGACGGAGAGGTCATCGTGATCGGCAGCATCGCCGAGCTTGAGCAGAGAACGGGCAAGAAAATCACCGATATTCACCGCCATTTCATCGACGATCTCACTTTTGTCGAAAATGGGAAGAAATTTAAAAGGATCCACGAGGTCTTTGACTGCTGGTTCGAGTCAGGATCGATGCCCTATGCTCAAAACCATTACCCTTTTGAAAATCAAGAACAGACCATGGAGGAGTTCCCGGCCGATTTTATCGCCGAAGGGCTCGACCAGACCCGCGGCTGGTTTTACACCCTCATGGTCCTCTCTACGGCGCTCTTCGACAAACCAGCGTTTGAAAATGTGATCGTCAACGGCATTATCTTGGCCGAAGATGGAAATAAAATGTCCAAGCGGCTTAAAAATTACCCCGATCCGCAAAAAGTGATCGACGAGTTTGGCGCCGACGCGATCCGCCTCTTTTTACTCGGCAGCCCCGCAGTAGAAGCTGACGATCTGCGTTTCTCTGAAAGGGGAGTGGAGCATGGGATGCGGCAGGTGCTCATTCCGCTTTGGAACGCTTTCGTGTTTCTCTCCACCTATGCCAATATCTACAAATGGGATACGACCCAAACCCACAAACCCACTTCCGACATCGATCGGTGGATGGTCTCCTGCGTCCAAAAACTGATCGAGGATGTGACCGGAGCGATGGAGCGCTATGAGCTCAACAAAGCAGTCACACCTTTTGTCGCCTTCGTCGATAGCCTGACCAACTGGTATATCCGTAGATGCCGTGCTCGTTTTTGGGCAGATGATGATTCTCCAGATCGAAGGGCCGCTTTCACTACCCTCTATTCAGTCCTCATGACCCTTTCGAAAGTGATCGCCCCTTTCTTGCCCTTCATTTCGGAAGCGATCTACTTAGAGCTGCGCGATGAAAAAGACCCCGAATCGGTCCACTTATG
>JAGVJV010000013.1 GCA_020050965.1 Parachlamydiales bacterium | reverse complement strand
TATATTTTGAGAGACGATCCTACCGTTCTCAACAATATCAAGCTGGTCATCATTGAAAACGACTTTCAATGCGCCGACCACTATTTCTTTGTAGCTGATCTCTTCAGGCAAAACGGCCTGGAAGTGGTCCATAATGAAGGACCAGCATACTGGGGTGAAAATACCGCTTTTTATCAAGTGTGGAAAAAACAGTAGCATGTTTAGATTATTAGTGCTCATAGGGTTGCAATGCTTTGTATTGCAACCTCATATCTTTGCCAAACCACCCGAATCTAATGTAAAAAAATGGCATGGCTCCAAAATCCTTGAATTAACCGAGAAGCGCCCCGCAAGAACAGCCATTCTCATCATCGCGCCAGCAACCTATCATGAACACCCAATAGAGAACCGGTGGAGATTGGGGAGGAAAGTCTGGGAGCAATACATGAATAGTCATCCGAATGTCGATTGCTATTTTCTCCATTGCACAAACCCAAGAAAAGATTCGGACCAGCAGGTTTGGCTAGAAGGAAATACGATATTTGTCGGAGATCCATGGACAGAGGAGACGGGCCTCGATCAACTCCTGCTCAAAACGGTTAAAGCAATTGAATGGCTAGGTAATGACTATACCCATTACATCCGCACCAATATCAACACTTTCTTTAATCTCGAAGCCGTTAACAATTATGCTGAGACGCATCACCAAAGCCATTTCACAACACCGTTGTGGGAAAGGCAAAGTTATACGATTGGATATGCGATCGTCTTTACAGCCGATGTGGCGGCACATATCGTCAGTGAATATTACCGCTTAAAACAAGCTGGAGAAGAGCTAATTGACCCCTTCCATGCAGACGATATGGCTATCACAGCCCTTGCGACGGGAATTTGGCCTATTGGGGACCGCAATCCCTTTCGCTGCGCCCCTTCTTTACCCTTAGGCATCAGGCAATTGACTTGTCTTGATTCGCTTAATACAAAAAGGCTATGCAAGTATGGAGCCTTACTAACACCCGTCAGCTCTCTAGAAGAAGCGATCTATTATTTTGATAAGGCTGGGGAAGATGTAATCCTGTTTCGATCCCGTGATGGCTTAGGCTATACCGAGCTGCAAGCGCTTTATGAACATATGCTCAGTAAGATCTATCCTCATTTAAGGATAGATCTTACCGAATAAATTTATCTCTTCCTAAAAAGAATGCAGTTATTGGCAAACATCTCAGGAATCTCATCACAATAGTCGCGTAAGAATGAGATCGCCTTTGTGGTGCTCTCCCAGTTAGCGTCATCAAACCAGATGTAGCCGCCGCTTTTTACCTTAGGGAGATAGAGTATCGCATCTCTTAATGCGGAATCTTCTGAGTGGTTTCCATCAATGTGCAGGATATCAATTGTTCCATCGACAAAATAGGGACATGCTTGTTCAGCTGTCATCCTCATGACCTTGCAGTAATGCTGCAATTTGTGCTTTTTGAGCATGTGGAGAAAGTTGGAATAGATCTTTTCTAAATCGATGCTGTTCCACCACTCATAATTTGGATCACCTGGCGTGTATCCTTCGCTGCAGTCAATTTTGGTCCATGGGTCAATCGCATAGACTACCCCACTTTTTAAATAGGCGAGGGCACATGCTGTTGGATAAATCGAAGAGCCGCCAAAAACGCCGATTTCTACGCAGATTTGGGGATGGGTCTCATAAATCAGATCCATCATCCTTTGGGCCTTCTCATGGCTGCACCATCCATCTATATTGGAGAGCTCAGGGAGCACTTTGGCTTTGTATAGTGGCCATTGTAGGGAATTGGCATGAAGAGCTGTCGCTAGGGTTAATAAGCATAAAATCAAGAATTTTTTCATTTTTCGTCTTTCCTCCAGAGTTCAGGAAGAGAAAACGATATCAAAAGAGAGCGATCGGAAGCAAGAATAAAAAGGGCTAAACTCATGTGAGTTTAGCCCCTTGAGAAATTTAACGCGCTCTGATTCCTAGGATAGTCAGGCCTACAAAGCTAACGGTAGGCATGACATAACTGAATACGAAATTCGCACCAGTATTGACATAGGGTACCCATTCGAGCACTGTCCATACCGTAGAAGCGGTTTCTTTTGCCTCTTCCGCTGTCTGTGCGACTGCTTGTAAGATTGTGGGACTTCTTTGGGCAAGTGCAGCCTTCGCTTCATTTACACAAGCCAGCGCAGTATCTTGTACTTCTGCAACCTCTGACGCCAGCGTAGCATCGAGTAGGGCAGAGCCCATAGGATTAGCAAGCGCCGATCCCACTTGTCTTGCAGAAGGATCAACTAGCGCAGAGCCTATATGGGAGACATCGACGAGCTCAGAACCAGAAGGGGTAAGATTTCTTAAACCAGAGCCAATGAGTGCCTGATGATCAACTCTTGCCTGATGAGCGCTGAGCAAGCCGCTTAATTTACTTAGCAATTTCGTCTTCATCCCTTGTGCGGCATGTGCTGTCCATTCTTTTAATCCAAATGTGATGCCCACAGATTTGCCATAGCGATACATTCCATATCCTGTAACGGCCATGAAAAGACCCCATGCGAGGACTAATTTCCCCATTTTTTTAGCTGTCCATTCTCCTTCTGGCCAAAGAGTATTTTTAACTACTCGAGCACCTCCAAGAATCGGTTTGCGCATTGCATAGCCTGCTGCTGCTGTCGTCGCTACTGCGCCACACGCGATAGGGACGATATAAGGGATCACATATCGCCCGATGTGGTCAGCGATGACGAGGTTTCGCCATGAAGCATATTGATATGCAGTATGCAACCAATCGGGAAGGATGTTCTGCTCTCCGACTACAGTCAATTTAAAAGCGCGATTTACACAAGCCTCTATCCTAGTCCCAGTTGAGCAAGATCCGGCCGCAGTATTCATCGCTTTTG
>JAGVJV010000014.1 GCA_020050965.1 Parachlamydiales bacterium | reverse complement strand
ACATGAGTCAAGGATACTCTCAACTTGATCCCTCCGTTAAGGGGGAAAAGCTAGTCAAAAAATGGAGAATTTGGGTGCCAAAAGAACTGTTACAAAATTTCAATATCCGATAGGTTTTTCATGATCGATAAAGATGAGATACTTCATATCTCGAAGAAGTTAAAATTAGACCCATCAATCATCGAAAAGGATTACGTCTTGGGTTGGATATTAAATGGAATCTATAATATCCCTGAAATACAAGACTCTTGGATTTTTAAAGGAGGGACGTCTCTTAAGAAATGCTATTTCAAGGAGTATCGTTTTTCGGAAGATTTAGATTTTAGCATTATTAAAATATATGACGATCCCTCTGAATGGCGATCCATCATCGTAAAAATCTCCGATTGGGTGAATAATCAATCGGGAATTGAGATACCTTCCAAATTGATAGAGGTAGATATCTATAAAAGCCTACAAGGTCAAATGATGATTCAAGCGAGCATTCGTTTTAATGGCCCATTACATAGAAAAACTAACTTTCCACGAATTAAATTAGATCTTTCACCTAATGAGAGAATTGTTTTAAAACCTATTAAACGCCCTATCTATCACCCCTATACCGACAGCCTCAAGGAGATTACAACAGCCAATTGTTACCCATTTGAAGAAGCTTTCGCTGAAAAAATGCGCGCCCTTGCTGAACGTGCTAGACCAAGAGATCTCTATGATGTCGTTCACCTTTATAGATCTAGGGACCAAATTAGAAGTAGAAAACATCTATTAGAAATCTTAGAAGAAAAATGCAAACACAAGAATATCCCCCTTCCAGAATTGAATATTATTCGGGCTCATCCCAAAAATATCCTCTCAACAGAATGGAAAAACATGCTGAATCACCAACTTCCACAATTAGAACCGTACGAAAACTACTACGCTGAACTCCCTTCTATTTTCGAATGGTTATACAATAAAAAAGAAGAAGTCTGAGAGAGGCGTAAAGGAAAAAAACGCACATTTCATTAGTAATCCATAAGCGCAAAAAATCACTTTATGTTAATTTGACCTTATGAAGATAGAAAGTCAGATTTTACGCCTAGACGGGATGGACTTTGAGGTTCTCTTGTGTGGGAATCAGCAGAGCGAGCACTTGGCCCTATTTCTCCATGGGTTTCCCGAGAGCGCTTATCAGTGGCACAATCAAATGCCATTGCTTGCTGAGATGGGTTATAAATGCTGGGCACCCAATCAGCGCGGTTACGGAAAATCGTACACCCCTGAAGAGGTTTCTAAGTATCATCCAAATTTGTTAATGGAAGATGTGGCCCGTATTGTTAAAGCGGCAAATTGTAAAACTGTCACGTTGATCACCCACGATTGGGGCGCCGCCGTTGCTTGGAATTATGCGATTTGCCAAAAAGGTCCGGTAGATCGGCTGGTGATCATGAATGCTCCACACCCTGTTATAGCCCAAAGGGAAATGAAAAAATGGAGTCAGATCAAAAGGGCCTGGTTCATGCTCTTTTTCCAGCTTCCAAAGCTGCCTGAATATTTGCTCTCCAGAAAAAATGGGGCCGGTTTGGTTCAGATGCTTAAGCATGGGTTCTATCAGAAGGCCAAATTGAAACCAGAAGATATTGAAGTTTACCGTCTCAATGCACTACGTCCAGGAGGCCTCCGCGGGATGATCAATTGGTATCGGGCCTATTTCCGGAATTTATCTGATCTGCGAAAAGAACTAAAGAAACCAAAGCTGCAGGTGCCTACGTTGCTCATTTGGGGCAAGCGAGATGTGGCACTCGGATTAGGGATGAGTGAAGGGACTGAAAAATATGTGGAAAACTTGACCGTCCGCTATCTTCCCGAGAGCGGCCACTTTGTTGCTGAAGAGTCACCTGAAGAGGTCAATCAGATTCTCAAGAGCTGGTTAGAGGGACCCTCTATTCAGCGAAAGGTTTCATAATCCCCTTCACCTTCGAGCCGGGGGAATTCACCGCGCGGTCCAAATCAACGTTTCAGGCCGACCGCAGTATACTCTATGGATATACCCAAGATCACTCAAAAGCCCTCCGATAGGCGGGATTGAAAGCTCCCGCGGTTGAGCTATCGACAAGAGGGTTGTATTGAGTTAATACTACCCTCTTGTCGATAGTCTCAACCCAGGGGCTTTGAACCCGCCTATCGGAGGGCTTTTGAGTGATCTTGGGTATAATTCGGCATGACTCTTCGGATGAACTGATCAAACAATGGAACGGTAAACGCGATATATCCGTATGAGGGACTGTAAATCATCCCCTTCCTCATTAAATTAGCCCTTGTTGAGCTCAAAGTTGATACCTTTATATTGCATTTATCAGCGATATCTCCTGCTTTATAAGGACCTTCGCCAAGTTCAGCCATTGTTCTTAAAAAATTCCTTTCCGCAGGAGTTAATCGATCAAATCTTACTCGGAAGAAATTATTGTCAAGCTGTTCAATAACTTCCATTGTTGCCGCATTCACAGTAGCATAGGTAATAGGGCTTGAGAGGGCTTTATTCCATGCCTTATACCCCCATTCCTGAAGGAAGTAGGGATAACCCACTGTCATCTCATAGATTTTCTCAAGAGCTCTTTCTTCAAAATCAACCCCAACATTAAGCGCCGGGTCCCTTAGAGCTTTATAAGCATCTACTTTTGACAGCTCTCCTATATCTGGGAAATTGAATAATCGTTCTGCATAAGATTTGGATTCTCCAGCGAGCCCGGGTAAAACAGGTAGCCCAGCACCAATTAACAGAACCGGAAGTTGTCGTTGTTGCAATTTATGCATTGCCATAATCAATGCCCCAAGTTCCTTTTGGGATAAATATTGAATTTCATCTATTAAAATAGCAATTGCGGAATTGGTATCCAAAGCTGCTTCTCCAACTGCAACCAGAAGCTGAGGCAAATCGATCTCAATATCTCCACTATCAGCGGACCCTAACTCAGGCTCTATATCCAAGCCAATGGAGATATCGCGATAAGTTATCTTGAGAGTTCCTATAAAACCACGAAGCACGGAAAGCGCTTTTCTAGCTCTGTTGCCAATTCCTGCAATCCTATCAAGGCCGTATAACAAAGTGCGCAAATATGGAGCCAACAATAGACCAAGGCTTTTGTCCTCATGGGCTTCAATGAATATTGTTCTGTATCCAAGTTCTTCAGCCCTTCTTTGGATCTCGACAAGTAAAACAGTTTTTCCGACTCCGCGTAGCCCTGTCATTAGAAGGCTTTTCTCAGGCTTACGTATTTTAATTCGCCCTAAGAGAATGTCGGCTTTTTCAAGAATAGCTTCCCTACCGACTAATTCGGATGGGGGCGCGCCTGCACCTGGCGAATAGGGATTTTTGAGATGGTCCATCTGTATTTTCCATGAGTTATCTTAACTTATGTATAGTTATAGCAAAAACCTGCGATAACTACCAATAACTTTTGATAACCTTGGAATGCAAAAATTACAACCATCACAATATCAAGCTCTTATAAAGGATAGGAAAAACAAGCTGGGTTGAGCTCTTTCCCATAGGGCGTATTTTTTTGTGAAGTTGGGGGTTTTCCTATCCTTCAGAGAAAGGTTTCATAATCCCCTT
>JAGVJV010000085.1 GCA_020050965.1 Parachlamydiales bacterium | reverse complement strand
GATTGGGGATATAGAGCCACTCTTTTGTCATCGCCACTTTCCTTGCAATTTTGATTTCAAAGCACTAGACTATACTTCATATGCAAAAAATCGCAAGTATTGCCGCTTTAGCAGGCCTTTTATTTGGTTTTGACACCGGGATCATCTCCGGAGCTATTCTCTTTATCCAGGAATCTTTCGGCTTAAGCACTTTTATGACCGAAGTGGTCGTCAGCGTGGTCCTCTTAGGGGCATTGATCGGATCACTCTGCAGCGGAAAGCTCGTCAATCAGATCGGCCGAAGGCCGGCCCTGGCCATAAATGCCATGCTTTTCTTAATTAGCACCCTTTGCTCTGCTTTCGCACCTTCGCTCTCTATTTTGCTCTTGGGCCGATTTGCAGTCGGGCTCGCAATTGGCGTGGCATGTTATGTGGCTCCGCTCTACATTTCTGAGCTAGCACCTGCCCGTTTTCGAGGACGGCTAGTCGCTATCAATACCATTGCCGTCACAGGAGGGATCTTGGTCTCTTACTTGACTAGCTTTTTTTTCAGCCCATCAGAGATGTGGCGCTGGATGCTCGGCATTGGAGTTTTTCCAGCAGGAGCCCTCTTGATAGGCTCGGCGTTTTTGCCTGAAAGTCCACGTTGGTTAATCAAATGCGGTCAATTGGCAAAGGGAAAAGAGGTGCTGCTCAAGCTTCGAGAGACCTCAGAAGAGGCTGAAGCTGAATTTGAGATGATCAAGGAAGCGATCAAACAGCCGCGCACCTACTGGAAAGAGCTCTTTCAGCCCAAAATGAAAAGGCTGCTCATCATTGGAATTGTGCTCGCTGCGATTCAACAGCTGACAGGCATTAACACTATCCTCTACTATGCACCGTTGATCTTCCAAAGATTTGGCTATCAAAGCACCTCGTTCCAGATGCTACTCACTGCAGCAGTAGGGTTTATCAATTTCCTCTTGACGATTCTAGTAATGGTTCGGGTCGACTCATTAGGTAGACGGAAACTGCTGCTCTGGGGCCTTGGAGGGATGACCGGCTGCCTGCTCGCTTTAAGCTTAAGCATTCGATTAAATCTCGCCCCATGGCTGACTCTTTGGAGCCTTTTCAGCTTTGTGGCCTTCTATGCTGCAAGTATCGGTTGCATCTTCTGGATTGTGATCGCCGAGATCTATCCCCTCAATATTCGTGGACTTGCCATGGGGATTGCCAGCGGAGCTAATTGGGCCTGCAATCTGCTGATGTCGCTCACTTTTTTGACCCTGCTCAGCGCAATAGGACCAAGCAATACCTTTCTATGCTACGGCATGATCAGCCTGCTCAGTTTCTTTTTCTGTTATCGGTATCTGCCTGAAACAGGGCAATATTCTCTCGAAGAATTAGAATTACGCATATGAATCAACAAGAGAAATTTAGTTTATTAAAGGCTAATTATCTGTTCAAAAATCTCTCCGATGAACAGATCGAGAAGATCTTATCGATAGCCAAAGAGGTCGAGATCCAGAGTGGCGGCTATCTCATGCGCGAAGGCGATAGAGGAAACGAGATCTATCTCATTTTGAGCGGCAAAGTGGGGATCTTTAAAAAAGAAGAGAAGACGGGCCAGTCGCAAAAGATTGCAAGCTTAAACCCTGGGGAAGTGATCGGAGAAATGGCACTGATCGACAAATCCCCCCGCTCTGCTTCAATTGTCGCAGATCAAGATTCAAAATTCCTACTTATCTCAATCTCTGGAGAGACCCCAACTCAAATCCTCCAGAATATTTCATCGAGCGTCGCGCAAAGACTCAGACAAACGAATGAATTTACAGTAAAAGCCCTGCAAGAAAAATTAGAAGTGGAAACAATCAAAGCAGAGATGGGCAATTTTCTGTTTAAAATCTTGGTAATTCTATCGGGATGGATTTTCGTCTCTTCTTTCATTATCAAATATGCGCAAATAGTCAAAATCACCTCTTACATTAGCATTCCTGCTATTTTCTTGATTTTCTTAATCACCATTTTTCAGGTAAAAACCAGCATCTTCCCCCCCAGTTATTATGGATTAAATTTACGAAAATGGGGCAAATGTATACTTGAGGGTGTTCTATACACAATCCCCATTCTGATCGCTGGAACGATTTTAAAAATCTATCTTGTGAAGTATGTACCCATTTTTCAAGGCAAGAGCATAATTGCTTTTGATCTCAGCGGTCCTTCTGCCTTCACCAAAGTTCTCCTCCCACCGCTCATCTATATCCTATTCACCCCACTTCAAGAATTTATCGCAAGAGGAGCACTGCAAACCTGCATCAAATTCTCTCTTTCTAGTCCTAACCGCGTCTTCTGGTCGATCATCCTCTCTAATCTTTGTTTTGCCGCCCTGCATGCCTTTCTCTCCCCCCTCTTTGCTGCAGCAGCATTCATAGGCGGCCTACTTTGGGGATGGCTATATGCTCAACAAGGCTCTTTAGTTGGCTGTTGTGTCTCCCACGCTTTGATCGGTGGCTATTTCCTAGCTGCACTTGGCTTTGGAGAGATCCTCACTGGAAGATAGGAATGGGCACGCTGAAAAAATGGATTCCCCTACTGATCATCGCCATCGCCCTGATCGGATTTTTCCTTTCTGATCTTCCTGAGTATTTTACATTGCAATCACTTAAAGCCCATGAAAAGCAGCTGATGCTGTTCATTTCTTCTCACCCGATCCTCTCCCCCTTTATCTACATCGCCCTCTATGCACTAACCGTCATTTTTCTCTTGCCAGTCGGGGTATTTCTCTCTATTGCAGGCGGCTTCTTCTTCGCTCATCCCTTAAGTGAAATTTATATCCTCATCGCCTCAACTTTGGGAGCATGCATCGTTTTTCTTCTCGCAAAAGGACCCTGTCGCGACCTCTTCCTGAAGAAAGCAGGTCATCGTTTAAAAAAACTAGAAAAGAATTTTAAGAAAAATGACGCCAGCTTTCTGCTCTTTCTGCGAGTGATCCCCCTCTCTCCCTTTTGGCTTGTCAACATGGGATGTGCCTTTTTAGGTGTGAGATTATGGACTTTGGCTTGGACAACCATTGTTGGCAACATACCCTCGACGGTCATTAATTCTGAGATTGGAACAAAGCTGGGAACCATTTTTCGATCGGGACAAGAATATACCATCACCAACATCTTCAACTGGCGGATGCTCTTCCTAATGCTTGCACTGGCACTGCTGATTGTACTTCCCGTCCTTTTCAAGAAGAAGACGAATTGAGCGCTGCACAGCTGGGATATCTTCTTTAGATTTTAGAGGAGCAAAAGTGGCCTCCCTCGGATAGAGAATCACCTCAGTCTTTTCTGAGTAGGGAAGAACGTCGAAGAGAAAATACTCCCGTTTGATCACTGGCCGCCCCTGAAAATCCCTCGCCACCCCATGCACCGGCAGCTCTATATCTTTGACTCTCTCGATGAAGTCCATGGTGAACGAATAGAGGCCAGTATTTGCCAGATTCCAATCTGCCGGAGGATTTTCGCTGTATTCTACAACACATACCTTTCCCCCTTTTTCTCCGATGACTCCCACCTTCTCGTCAGGATGCAGTTTAGGGACCGCCTTAATGCAAACCTCCGCCCCCGTTTTCATCTGAATGTCGATCATCTTAGCATCAAAAGGATCTGCCAGCGGATTATCGATCAAAATCACTTGCACAAACTCAACGCCTCGATTGCGCCATTTCTCAAATAGCCCAGAGCGATAAAAACACTTGAGCGCCTCGCCATTGCCATTGGGGCGCCACTCATCGAGCGCTTTGCCTTCTGCATCGAGCAGCGGCAGCATATTTTGCGTGAAAAAATCGACTTCCCTAGTAAAGGAAGCTCTTGTGATCTCGTCACTCCGTGGCGAGGTCATCACAGCCACATTCTTAAGAGATCCTAAACGCTTCTCCAAAAGCTGAAAAAGTGTCAATCCTTCGAAAATCGGAAACGTCCCCTTGGGACCACTCCAACCTAGACGACTCCCATCGCCCCCGGCCAAAACGATACAGCCCACCTGATCTTCATGATAGCTGTGCATAGACCTCTTCGACCGTAATGTTGCGGATGTTTTTGTCTTTGCCTATCAGAGGAATAGCCTTAAGTTGAGGATTCGGCGATGCAACCTTCTGCTTCAAGATCCCATTGTTTGGGTCGGCCCAAAGAGAAATGTGCTTGATAGGGAAAGACACGCTTAGGAAATAAACCATGCTGCTCACTCCCGAATCAGGAACGACGAGCGCGCTACACCGATTTTTGATGATCGACAATAACTCAAACAAGGGAGTTTTCCCGCGCAGATCAATGACTCCAGGAAGATCAAACGCCGGCTCATTTCCAAACCCAAATAAAAGCACTTTCTTTCCACTGCTAGTGATTTTTTCAAACAGGGCTGCCCATGATTCGTTTGGCCAGTTGCGCCACTCGGCGTAATCAGTCTCAGTCTGCACATGTGCGCCTACATAAGTGGCATTCGGATCAAGATCATATTTTTCGCATAGAACATCCCACTTTTGTTGCCAATGGAGAAGCGGGGTGAGCTTGCCCAGCTGCCACTTGACCCAGTAGGTAGGATCGGGATTTTCGATGATCAGGTCAAATTGGGAGGGGTCGATCAGGGTCCGCACATCGACCTTGTCCCCTCTTTTGAGCTGCGGAGCTACTAAAATCTCCACTCCACCTAGCAGAATAAAGCCATCTTTGAGATTTGGGCGGGTCAAAAAAGTGATCTGAGCATCCGGGATAAAGGTGCGGATCTGATGCACAATAGCAAATAACCCAAGCGCGATGTCGCCGAGCCCCCTGTTCCAAAATAGAAGAATCTTCTTGTCCCCCCTCGCTTTAGCTTTTTTTAGCAGCTGATCGAGAGGATTAGGGGCAATTTTCCGATAGAGTTTTTTAAACATAAATTAAGCAGTGATGTGCAGCTTAGACTTGCTTTGCTCGAGCCGCTCAATAATGGCTCGATACACTTCATCGACCTCGATCTGCTTCATGCACCGAAAATCGATCGGACAGGTGCGCTGATAGCAGGGCGAGCACTTGACATGCTTGTGGATCACTATCCCATTGCGATGGGGACCTGTCACCATCTCATTAGTAGATCCAAAAAGGGCCACGATCTTTTTGCCCAGCGCATCGGCGATGTGCATCGGACCGCTGTCATTAGTGAGCAGCACATTACAGCAGCTGATGAGAGATGCCAATTCTCGCAGAGAGGTAAGACCAGCCAAGTTGATCACGCGAGGCCCCAGACCAAAACAGATCTCTTTAACTAGCCGCATAGATGGCTGATCGCCGAAGAAGACGATGAAAATATCGGGATTCGCCAATAATTTTTCAGCCACCCCACGAAAGCGCTCTGGCAGCCAACATTTCGCAGAGCCATAGCTGGCTCCTGGGTTGATGCCAACGATGATACTCTCCTTTGTCACTCCATGTTGCTGAAGTAAAACCCGCGCATCTTGCACCTCTTTTTCCGACAAAAATAGTCGCGGAGAACTATTGGATAAGGGAATGCCAAGCGGCTCAAGCAACATTTTGTAGGTTGTCACCAAATGCTGCCGCTCAATATTGGGGGGAAGCGGGACAGGATAATTGAGCAGAAAATGGCGTCCGTTGCAGTCATACCCCAAACGGGTCTTCACTTTTCCTTGCCAGAACCACCACGCTGATGAGAGCGAATGAGTCAGAGAAATCCCAAGATCGTACTTTCCTTGGCGGAGCTTTTCGACAATGTTTTTTTTGTCATCGCGCCTAGAGAAGCTACCCGTCTTGCTAAAGCAGAAGAGCTCATCGACCTCGGGGTCTTCCTTGAGCAAATCACAGATCGGCGCGCGGCACATCGCAGTAATTCGCGCCTCAGGGTACGCTTTGCGCAATTCAGAGATGACAGGCGTGGCCATCACCATATCCCCAATCCAGTTGGGCATACGAACAACAATATTGCGAAACTCTAACCCTCTAAGCGATTTCACTAGTCAGCACCACTATAAAAATACTAAAATACCAAAAATTCACCCATTTTGTACACTTCTAAAAGAAATGATCATCTTAGGCATTGACCCAGGCACCCGCATCACCGGCTACGGAATCATCAAAGTCCACCCTCATAAATTCGAGGTGCTCGACTTTGGGTGTATCCGCCCGCCCGTCTCGGCCACCAGCTCAAAAAAATATTTAATCATCTTCGAAGGAATCAAGGCACTCGTCGACCGGTTTCAACCCGAAGCTCTGGCGGTCGAAGGACAATTTGTCCACAAGAACGCTCTCAGCGCCCTGAAGCTCGGCATGGCCCGCGGAATGGCCCTCCTCGCCGCAGAAATGGCCAACATCCCCATTTTCGAATATGCACCAACCAAGGCCAAAAAAGCGGTAGTCGGCCACGGCGGTGCCAGTAAAGAGCAGGTGCAGCGGATGATCCAAAACCTTCTAAATCTTGAGCATCCCCCCACCCCAGAAGACGCCGCAGATGCCTTAGCGCTTGCTATCTGCCATGCTAATGCACACAAGTTTTCAATGATTTGAAACCCTTGCAATACCGATGCACATCCATTAAACTCCGATTATGTTTGAATACTTAAGCGGCACACTTATCGACGCAACACCTCATAAGATCACTCTGGATGTCGGTGGGGTGGGATATAGTGTCTACATCACGATCATCACTTTTGAAAAACTGCCTCACTTGGGCAACAAGGTTAAGATCTTCACCTCGGTTATCTATCGGGAGGATTCGCAGAAGATCTACGGCTTTTTGACAGTTGAGGAGCGCAACTTCTTTGAAACGCTCAACGAAATCTCTGGAATCGGTCCTAGGCTCTCGACGTCGATCTTGGGCCACATGTCGATTGAGGATCTGCATCTAGCCGTTGAACATGAAAATACTAAGGCCATCTCCAGAATTCCTGGCATTGGGAAAAAGATGTCGGAGCGACTGGTTTTAGAGCTGAGGGATAAATTCCAGAAGTTTGACAAGCAAAATATTTCCTTGCCGAAGGGTGGAGGTGGCGCAATTGCCGATGCCATCAGTGCCCTCATCAATTTGGGCTACAATCCCCTTGAGGCTCAAAAGGCTGTCAAAAACGCCCTTCCCGAGGGAAAAGAGCCTACTCTTCCGGACCTTATTTCAATGGCACTTAAAGGAAAAAAAGAGTAAAATATTTACCGTATGACGGTGGAAATTGTCTCTATTCCAAAAATTCATTATGAGGCGAAATGGCCTCAAAAACTCAACCCAGCTCTCAAGAGTTTGGCGCATAAAGTCGCACGCGTTGTTTGGGATCTGCTTTCGCTCATCATTTTTCCCATTTTCCTGGCGAGGATGGCACTAAAATGGCTAAAGAATAAAATACTTAGAGTCATTGTTCCAGGAAATATCGATAAAGATCTCCACTTAATCAAGTTTAAAACTACATGGGAATGGATTAAAGCGATCTGTCTTTTCCTCACCAATTCAGAGAATTTCAAAATCAACCGTGATGCTGAAGGAAAGAAGCTACTGACTGATTATGGGGGCAATTCTCTAACCTTAACAACTCCAGATAAGGTAAAGCTCGATGGGGCATTTTTCCCAGGCAAGATTAAAGATAAAGTGATTATCTTCGCCAAGGGCAATACTGGGCAGTGGGAAAATCATACTCAAAAATTGGCTGAGCTCCTTAAATTGAATACTTCTCTTCTGATGATCAACCCCCGGGGCGTAGGAAAAAATAAAGGGCACCGCTCGGAAGAGGGATATGCCTTAGACATCTACACGGCCTATGACTTTTTAATCCGGGAGAAGAAATTCGATCCTAACGACATCGTGCTCGTCGGCTTCTCTATGGGCGGCGGATATGGAACATGCGGCGCGGCAATTACTCAAGATCAATATCCGGAAAAAGAAATCAAGGTGATGAACATCAACTCTTTCTCAGATCTGCAAACAGAGGTTGAAACGATGCTTCAAGGAAGAGGCTTGCTCAAATTCATCGGCCGCATCGCCGCCCAAGCCCTCCGTTTAGAGCTCCATCCCAAAAAAGCGTGGGATAAGCTGAAAGGAGAAAAATGGATCATCTATAACCCAAAAGATGAAATCATCCCGAAACCAGCATCTCTCTATCGGGCTGTAAAAAATAAACCTGTTGGGACAACAAAGGTGATCAAATTGCACGGGACTAATACAGATCATGAACACCACCGCCCCTTCTATGATGATGAAATTGAAGCGATGCATACCGCACTTCTCAGCATGCTCAAAATCGACCGCTCCCAGACAAATTTGAACCCAAATCCAATCCCACCAACGTTAAAAATCAAAACCTTTGCCGGATGAACCAGACCATCGCAGCCATCGCCACACCTCCTGGAGAAGGAGGAATCGCCGTCATCCGAATCTCAGGCAAAGAGGCCATTCCCATTGCTGCCTCCATTTTTTCCGGTCCAGTCGCCTCCTATAAATCGCACACTTGCCACTTTGGAAAAATTCTCGATGGTGATGCGGTGATCGACGAAGCGCTGATCATCGTGATGCGTGCTCCTAGATCCTACACAGGGGAAGACACGGTCGAAATCCAGTGCCATGGCGGAAGCTTGATTTCAAAACGGGTCCTAGAAGTTGTTCTAAAAGCAGGAGCAAAAGCAGCGGGACCTGGCGCATTCACCCACCAAGCTTTCATGAACGGCAAACTTGACCTCGCCCAAGCTGAAGCAGTCCAAACCTTCATCGGCGCCAAAAATGAGCTAGCCCTCAAAGCGGCCCGAGAGCAGCTCTCCGGCAAACTCTCTGCCCATATCCAAGGTCTGCAACACGAACTGCTCGACATCGCCGCAATTCTCGAAGCATGGGTCGATTTTCCCGAAGAAGGTCTCGAGTTTGCCACTCAAGATGAGGTAATCGCCTCGCTCGAATCCACTCTGCAAAAAATGCGCCACCTCGAAGCAACTTTCCATGAGGGAAAAAAGATCCAAGAGGGTATTACCTTATGCCTCGCCGGCTGTCCCAATGCCGGCAAATCTTCTCTGATGAACGCACTGCTTGGCCATGAACGGGCGATCGTCACCCCTATTCCTGGCACCACCCGCGATACCCTCGAAGCCGAAATGCGCCTAGGCGGACTCCATTTTCAACTCCTCGATACCGCAGGGATTAGGGAAACGAGCGAAATTGTCGAACAAGAGGGAATTCGCCGCAGCAAATTGGCCATGCAGCAGGCCGACCTGATTTTGCTCATGGTCGATGCCTCTACCCCATCTACAGATGACCTCTTCAACTCCTGCCCTCCAGAAAAAACCTTGCTCATCTGGAACAAAATCGATCTCCCCCACACCATTCTCGCAGCCCCTTTTCCGCATCAAGTCCGCATCTCTGCCAAAACGGGGACCGGAATTGCTGAACTCAAAAAAACTATCGAAGAGCTAGTCTGGAAAGGCACAATATCGAAAGAAGAGATAGTCCTAACCCAAGCACGCCACAAAGAGGCCTTGAGCGATGCCTCAAAAGCCCTACAGACACTAATCGATGGACTAAAAACAGAAATTTCACCAGAATTTTTAGCAGCGGACATGCGCAATTGCCTGAAGAATCTAGGCTCCATCATCGGGATGGATATCACCGAAGACATCCTGAGCGCTATTTTCGCAAAATTCTGCGTGGGGAAATGAACAAAAAAGAGCGGGTCAAATTCATCCAGAAAAAGCTCGACGAGTATTTTCCAAGGCCCCGCGTCCCTCTCGACCATACCGATCCCTACACCCTTTTAATCGCTACGCTCCTTTCTGCACAGTGCACCGATGCTCGAGTGAATGCGGTGACTCCGACCCTTTTTGCAAAAGCGAAAACCCCTGCCGCCATGATCAAATTGACCATCTCGCAAATCGAGAAGATCATCCACACTTGCGGCCTCTCTAAAGCCAAGTCAAAGGCGATCTGGCATTTATCGAAGATATTGGTCGAAAAGTATGAGGGAAAAGTGCCCAGCACCTTTGAAGAACTTGAAGAGCTTCCCGGAATTGGCCATAAAACCGCATCGGTCGTCATGTCCCACGCCTTTCACAAACCGGCGCTGCCCGTCGACACCCATATCCACCGGTGCGCCAAACGTTGGGGTCTCTCTAGCGGAAAAAACGTTAAACAAACCGAAAAAGACCTCAAGGCTCTCTGGCCCGAAAAATCATGGGGTAAGCTCCATCTGCAAATCATTTACTTCGCCAGGACTTATTGCCGCGCGGTTAAACATGACGTGGATGAGTGTCCTATCTGTAGTGGATTAAAGCGATGAGATCGCTCGCCCTAGCGTCTGCCCCATTCGCCCCAATGTCTCCAGCCCCTGATGGGAATTGACGATGAGGTCCTGATCGATCCGGATGCGGAAAGGTTCAAAGAGCAGAATCAAAGATGATCCGCCAAACTGGAAATAGCCTTTCTCATCGCCCTTTGCGTAGTGTTTATTGGGCTCAAAAGTCTCCTGAATGGAACCAACGTAGGTGGCACCCACCTCAATAAAAAGCATCGTTCCAAAATGCTCGGTCTTTAGGCGTGTGATCACCCTCTTATTTTCTGCGAGGATGTTGATGTTTCGTTTCAAAGCAATAGGATTGACAGAATAGAGAGGGCCATTGATTAGCTTCGGCTCGGAAGGGATGCAGTTGCAAGGGAAATGGAAGCGATGATAGTCAACCGGGGCGAGTCGGGCGATGACGATGGAGCCTTGCGCATACTTGAGGGCCAATTTTTTATCGCCGAGGAGCGTTTCAAGGGAGAACTTTTTGCCCTTGATGAAGATACCTTGCTCGTGATCAATATCTTGGAAGGCAAGGTAGCGCCCATCTGCCGGAAGGACTGCAATATCATTGCCATCTGAAATCGCCCGGGCAGAGGACTTCAGTTTGCGAATGAAAAAATCATTAAAACACTTGAACGAGTCGACTCGATCGCGAAACTCAGTTGAGTCGACCCCATATTTTTCAATGAAGGGGGCGATATGTTTTGCACTGCATTGCCGCCGTTGCAAATAGCCGAAGAATTTTGAGACGAAGGGAAGATTGCAAATAAGCGGACGGATCAGCCAAGCAAGGGGGTGATTCCCATAGAGAAACAGAAGGGAATTTTTATAGGGGACTTTCTCCTCAATTTTCTTCTTCGTTTCTCTATCGACGATGTAAAGATCAGTCATATTCCGATCTTAGCATTTCTAAAAAATATTTGTTAAGCGCTCATTCCTTGATATTCGGCAAAACCCATTTCGCACCCACACCACAATCACTATCCGAGGGAGTGATCGTAATATCTAGATGCTTTGAGATTTCAACCGCAGCGAGCATCCCTCCATGCTCTCTGTTTAAGCTCATGACATCCACACACATGGTTGGAGTATAATAAAGCCTTTGACGAGTGGGATCAGGAAATCCTTTTTTTGTTAAAACTGCGAGCGTAGCCACATCCAAAACCCTCATTTCTCTGCCTACTTTACTGATAAGAGCGATTTTTTCATTTCTCATTAATTCTACACTTACACTCAAATTATGATCGGTTATAACAATGGCATGTGCTTTCCCTATAGATTGATTAATAAACCCATCAGGAACATCAGCAT
>JAGVJV010000015.1 GCA_020050965.1 Parachlamydiales bacterium | reverse complement strand
ATGTAACTGCACCCCTTTGTGTCTCTTCATCAGCTCTCGAATCGTATCGATTGTATATGATGGGCCTTCTCTCTTAAGTTCAATGTCGAGTAGTGAAAATGGGGCAATGCCTTCAATGGCAAGCTGGGTCATCTCTTTGCGAGCTTCATTGGGGCTTACCGGCAAAGCGGTCTGTTTGGTGGGGGAAAAATTGGCTGGAGAGAAATAGATGTGGTCGAGCTGATGAATTTCGAGGAGGTTAATCGCGAGATTGAGGTGTCCGAAGTGGATCGGATCGAACGTGCCTCCAAAAAAGGCGACACGTTTCAAATGATGCTCCACTGATTTTTGATCGAAATCGCCCTCAGCTTTTTGTCAGGATTGACCGCGATCGGCTTTCCGGCAACTTGCAAAAATTCTAAGTCGAGAACGCTATCTGAGTAGGCTGTGATCTGCTCCAAAAAAATCCCTAACTTTTTGGCGATCTTTAGAATGTGTCTTGCTTTGTCTTTTCCCTCTAATATCCGCATGATTTTGTCAAAACAGTTTTGCTCATCAAGTCCATACTCGGTTGCATAATAGGCATTCACGCCTAGCGCTTTCGCAAATCTCTTCACTAAAAAGCTTGGGGAATTAGAAAGGATCATGGTGTAATGCCCCAGCTGTTGCGCCCTTTTTAGGCGAGCAAAGGCTGGCAGGTACATGGAGCGGTTGATCATTTCATGGACAAATTTGTCTACGTATTTTTCGAGTTGCTCAAAGGGCTTGCCGCGCAAGATCTTATTAAAGATGCTATGGTGTAGTTCCGATAGAGACATTCCGAAAAAGCGATGGCGGATTTTATAAATGAGCGAAAGGATAAGGACGGTAAAAGGGAGCGCTTTATGTCGATAGAGAAATCGGCAAAAATGGGAACCGGTATTCCCCTGGATTAAAGTATGATCTAAATCGAAAGCACTCAGCTCCATTCTTATTCCTCTAAATCGAACAGTTTTTCCTCGATCTCTTCCACCATCGTCTCTATGGTATCGAGGCGTATTTTTTCCTCTCTGAGAAGCTCCTGATACTGGAGCGACTCTTCAATACTAAGCCCAGAGCCACCGACAACTTTGCGGTGCACTTCGAGGGATTCTTTTAGCTTACGTTTCTCTTTATGCCGCTCACTTAAAAGCACATGAAGAGAAGAGGCCAGCTCCTCTGGGCTGCCCTCTAGGGCGTTCTTCCATTTCTTTTCTTGGATCGAATCGGATATACTCCCCAATCGATTTTCCAGCAGAGCTTTCTCAAGCCCTGTCAATTTCAGCGCCTTCTCTTCTTTTAAGAAAGCTTCCCATTTTTCTACAAGAGCATTTAATGGGAGGACGTCGGTTTGATCGAGAACTTCTGCAATGGCCGCAAGTAAGGCAGCGTAGGCCTTTGCCTGTCTTTGCTCTTCAAATACCCTTGCCTCTTTGGCCCGTTTGCGCTCCTCTTTCTCTTTCTCTTCGAGGAGGTTCTTAGCCTCAAATAGCTGTTTTTTAATCCCTTTGATCTCGTCGTTACCGAAACCAAGCTCCTTCATTTCTGAAACTATAGCTTCAATTTTTGCATCGGCGGATGTTACATTCATTTTATATTCGGCACACTCTGCCTTAAAAGAATCGATCTTGGGAGCAAATTGTTCAAAGTTCTGCTTAAACCGCTCTTTCTGCTCAGCCCGCTCCTCTCTGTGAGCAGCCTCTTTATCCTTAATTTGATCCCAGCATCTGCTTAAAGATTCTCTCGACTCATTAAACCCGGAAGTACTCAACGTGAGGACTTTAGCAAATTTCTGGAGCGCCTTGATCTCATCTTTTAATCCAAAATAGGGCCCTTTTACAGAATCAAATCCTGAGATAAACCGCTCAACGTCGGCAAGAAAGAGGTCAGAAATCACTTTTATTCCCTCTTTTCGCTTTGGGAAAACAAGATCCCCGAGACTGCTTAAGCGTTGGAAGAGCTTATTCTTATTGCGGATCCGCATTTGGGTTTGCACAAGCTCTTTTCGGAGTCCGTTCAACCTTCCTGAAAACGTATTGTAAAGGTCTAGCTGTTTCTGCAAGCGGATATATTTCGGACCATTTTGCTGCAAATACTTGGACTCAGCTGGGAGTTCAATCCCCGCCATCTCGTTCAAAGTCGCCTCAAAATTTTCCAGGTCTTTTTCGACGGCAGAAATCGCAAGTTCGATCTGCTCCTCAGCAAATGAGGACTGCTCATCGAGGTGCTCTTTGACTTGGCGCAGTGTGTCTGTGAGCTCGACATATTCATTCCAAAAGAGGCTGCGAGCATGCGGAGGCAGCTTTTCTTTAAACAGCTCCATACAAATTTTCTTAACTTCCCAAAAGTCTTTAAATATGGGGGTAGATTCTGAAGAGACAATTTGGCGCATCGCATCAAGCGCAAACCGCAGTTTTTCCTCAGGCTTAGAAAGCTCCTGAAGCTGGGTTAAAAGTGGATGGCTCTGTTGGGCATTAATATCTTGCATGGAAAATCCGTTGATCGTTTAAAAGAGGTAGTCTCTATTTTACCCTGAAGAGCACTAAAATTTCAATAGTAATAAAATCTTTAATAAGTACTAATCACTAGAACTTTCGCCAACCCACGAGTCCGATGTAATCAGATTCGTAGAAATGTCCGTGGATAGAGACGCCGTAAGGAGAGAAGTTACCAATAATTAATTGATATCCATCAATCGTTTCTTTGCAATGTGTAAAAGTCCGAGGGTTATCACTCAAACATCGTCTTCCACAGCGTCGATTTGTCCACAGAAGGGCTCGTGAAACATCAAAGACTCCAGGCGCTTCGTATCCAGCAGGTAGCAATCGTAGTTGTTCAGCAAAGGTCTTATATCTTGTTCCTGGGATGACATCGACTGTCATAACTGCATAATGAAATTCTTCTTCAGCGGGGATATTGTTAGGAGTATTATCCCAAATATAGACAAACCCAGGTCCTCCAGAACCTTTATCAAGCTGATCAAGAGACTGTAAAGTGGAAGCAGCAGGCCTGCCGTCGAGGTCTACTTGAGGGAATAAAGGGACGACAATATGGGTCGCAGATCTTTTTTTCCCAGGCCAAATTTCACAATCCCCGGCGAGAAAATCTTTGAGCGCCTGTGGATAAGGAGGTAATTTGATCGTTTGCGCTGAGCCCCATTCTTCTGTAGAGATCACTGTGGATATAGTAGCTTGAACTTCTGATGATTCCGCAGCCCCAGATAAAGTCCCATTTGAACCATCGCTTGTCCGCTGGCGCTTTCGCTCGATCCCTAATTCCGAATCCTTAGCGGCGCTCGATATAGAGGAAGATTCAGCTTTTGACGGTTTTCTAATAGCAGTTTGAGAGGGGGCTAATTTTGAGACAGCAGCGGGATTAGATAAATCTGTAGCACTAGAAACTGATCTCATAATCTTGGATAATGGCCTCCACCGACTT
>JAGVJV010000105.1 GCA_020050965.1 Parachlamydiales bacterium | reverse complement strand
ATCTGCAAGATCAACCGAAGCATAAGGATTTTGCCCATTCTCGTGAGATCCTAAGTAGGCGCCCCACATGAACTGCATTCCTCCTTTCGTGATGAAGTGTTGATCGGCGCAATTATCATAGGGCTCATCCAAAATCGTGGAAGTGATGATCGGATAGATGAGAAGCTGCTTGGCAATCGAGGGTCCTTTCTTATCCCTAGCCATGAGTGCCACTGCTGCAGCGAGATTTCCCCCACAGCTTTCTCCACAAACGATCAATTGCTTATCTCCCCCAAATTGCTTCGATGCCCATACTGTTGCCGCATAGCAATCCATCAGCGGTTTAGGAAAGGGATTTTCAGGAGCCAAGCGGAAATCGACAGAAACGACCACCGCCTGCAAATAATGGGCTAGCATTCTGCACACAGGATCTGCCTCTTCGATATTTCCAAAAATCCACCCGCCGCGGTGGAAATAGACAATTGTAGGTAGTAGTTGAGTGGCAGCTGGAGAATAAATGCGTAGAGGAATTTGGTGTCCATCCTCACCTTCGATTTTCAGATTTTGAATCGATTCAACCTCAATAAGCCTCTCCTCTCCCGAGAGAAAAAATTCGGTGCAGCGCTTTCTGGCAGCATCTAGCCCTTTTTCTGCAGAAGTCTTGACTACATCCCTAAAGCCATCGATCAGCGCCTTGAATTTGGGATTTTCCATGAGATTGGGAAGAGAATTAATTGACGTTTGAGCCTCCAAGAGTGTTAGAAATCAAACCTAACTTTGGCAAAGAATCCTTGATAATAGAATTCCCTTAAGGCAGTTCCCGAAGCGACTACGTAGGCATTCTCCCATGTCGTCATAAAGTCCCAGCCGACCGAGAGATCTATATGATATCCACAATCGCAGAAATAGGTGCCATACTGCAGTCCAACGCTAGCTTCATAAAACAATTGGGTATTGAAGAACTTCCCGTGGATTCTTTCCTCATTAACGAGGAAGGGGAAAAACGTAGGATTGAGAGTAATTGAGAAATTGTTGATGCCCCGATAGTGAGTTGTTCGCGTATAGATGGGCAAAATACCTGCTCGACCAACGACAGCGATGCCACACCAAAGAAGGGCATCAATATGTGTACCTAGATAGGGTCCAATTCCCCACACTTTGCAGCTTGTGATTTGAAATTCAGGGGCATCAGGAGGGAAGAATGGATTGGTAATCGTATAGAGCAACTTCTGCTTTTGAGTTGCCCACCAACCTTTAACTCCAACGAATGGTCTGATGACGAATCGCTGGCTAAGATAAACATCTCTTCCAAGTGTTCCGCTAAGAAAATCAAGATTTAATGTTTGTACCGATGTTACCGATGATGTTGGCAGAAAGGCTACTTGGAGAAAAACGGGAGTGGTAAGAATTCCATCGGGACGTGCGTTAAAGTGGTTAGTTGTAGTCGAATGGATCCGGGTGTATTCGGCCGAAAATTGCCAATGATCATAGGAAGGAAATCCTAACCCAATACCCACAATAAAGCCAGGTCGATACCCCGAATTATGGGCTAAAAATTCTAAGAGATTTTCAGTTCCTGTTGGAGCCCCGTCAATATTCAATGCTGGTCCACTCGCCCTATTGGCAATATGGGTTTGATCAAAGTTGACTTCCCAGAGGATAAACTGGCCAAACACGGAATAGTTTATGCAGGAATTGTTTAGGTTGTACTGTGCAGGATAAAAATAGCCGACAGGCAGCTGACAGGATTCGACAGGATTTGGGGGTACAAGGCAGCATACTTGATCTTCGTCACAATAACCTAAAATCGTCAAATGAGCTGTCAGGATGAGTAGGGACTGTTTTAACATTTTTATTCCTCTATCTTTAAAAATCTAAACGGCCGCCAACAGCAAATCCGTGTACGTTAATGGAATCGAGCGTCAAATAATCGGTTGCAAAAGGTGACAAAACGACACCTCCAACAAAGTTATGGATATAAAAGATCGTGTAAGAGGCTGAGATGTCGAAGTGGTATTTATCACACCACAAGTAACTCCCCCAAGAGAGTCCGATTTCACCTCCATGAGATGATTGCATATGGATTACATGCCCATCGGTTTTCACCGATGTGTTGTCAATCACAGCTGGGACGTTTGGAAAAGAGGTCGTTTGCACCGATTTATAAAGGGAGGCATAATGTAGCGAGAGACCCGCGGAAGCAAATGCTT
This sequence comes from Parachlamydiales bacterium, assembly GCA_020050965.1. Taxonomy (GTDB): domain Bacteria; phylum Chlamydiota; class Chlamydiia; order Chlamydiales; family Rhabdochlamydiaceae; genus Sacchariniichlamydia. The sequence continues at coordinate 3,531 of JAGVJV010000105.1, read as the reverse complement.
GAAAACCCCAAGGAAAAAGAGCCGAAGCGTGGACATTCAAATTTGGCCCAACAGACCAAGCCTTATGATCGGCAAAGACAGTCCCGTTGTCAGTGAAAAAAAACTCTGTTTGAAAAGGGAGGGCAGTTCCGATAAAATTCCATGTTTGTCCTTGCCACAACCCCATTAACCCGTAATTGAGGCTCAGGATGATTCTCTCTCCAAGATAAATCGGCTTTTGCAAAGAAAGGACTGCCACATCTAGATCAACATGTGACTCAGCTTCCAATCGAGAGAAAAGGATGGGTACACCCACGATAGAAGGAGCGGCAAAAAGGATCCGAAAACCATCATTTTCTCCTGCTTGAAAATGAGTGGTTTTCTTTGAATGGACACGCGTATAGGTGAGGTCGAGAAGAACAGAATCTAAATCGAAACCGATAGAGACTCTAAAGCCTGGCTTATAGGGACCGCCTTGATTATAGGTATCAATATTAAGTCCATCAAAACTAAGCTTTTGCGCTGAGGCTTGGAGGGTCAGTTGCAGAAGGCTCCAGTAAAGAAAATCTCCCCTTACATAGAGATCCCAGTTATTACAGGGTTGATAGACCCCCGGATAAGGATAGCCAGCAGGAATGCAATTGGCATCCAGCGGTAGACCTGGGATAATAGGCGATTCGCAGCAAGGAAAGTCGTCACAGCATTCGTCCGCAGTAAGAGACTGCAGATGGAAGATCCCTAAACTTGCAAGTGTAAATGCAACGATATTCTTTATCATTTTTTCCTATCCCTTTAAAAATCCAATTGCCCACGTAGTGTCAGACCAACAAATTGGGTTGTCCCATTGGACCACATTCCAGATGAAGTACCCATTTTGACTACATCGACCATGTAATCAAAGGTCGCAGATAAATCGACATAGAAAGACTGGCAGCAGAAATAGGATCCCCAGCCAATTCCCATCCCCCCTTTTCCATAAATATCGAGGTGTCGATCATGCTGTTTGACTCGAAGTGGATAAGGAACGACACCAGTCTGCACATCTGAAGTGTTCAATTGATTCAAACTCCGTTTATAGGCATAGAGAATGGCTACATCAGCTTTGCCGATCAATCTTAAATTCCAACAAAGCAACCAGTTTCCGTCAAAACCTGCGCCAAGTCCAATGGAAGTATAACTGATCGTTACATGCTGGTGATCTACTAAATCTGTCCCTGCGATCAAGAGATCTTGAGCAAGTTTATTACTTCGCTTTAGCCATTTTAACCCCAGAAAAGGACTAAGCACGACCCGTTGGCCGAGATAATTTGGCCTTTGGACATTTAATCCTACGATGTCGTAGTTAAAATTTGTTTTTGTTTCAATCGAGCTATATTGCGGTATTGGAAAAAATCCAACGGTTGAAGCTAAGGTAATCGGATCTTGTCTAGAATCGGTCTTTTTAAAATGTTGATGAATCCAAGTGTAATCAATATTGAATATCCAGTTATCAAAGCAGGGCGCAATCCATCCGAGACCCACACGAAACGCTGGTCGGTAGGCGTAGTTATTTGGAATCTCTAATTGCAAGCTTCCTGGAGGAGTTCCCTCAAAAGTAATCGTCTGAATCACTGTATTGGGTATTGGACGCCAATACAAAAATTCGCCCCATGCAATCACATTCCATCCGCAATTTAGCTCAACTCCAGCATATTGCGAATAGATCGCGCAAGCGTCATCGCATAATGGTTCTCCAGGTCTATATTCTGGCATGCAGCAATCCTCTGCATAGATAGTTATAGAATGAATTGCGAAAAGGGTTGTAAGTGCTGAGAGATAGATTTTCATTAGTCTTCCTTAAAAAGAGATAAGTGTAACGAATAACTGAAAAAAAAACTAGCGTTTGTTTATACACAAGTTCATTCAAAAGCCTTCCGCTAGGCGGGATTGAAAGCTGTCAAAAATCGATCGTCGCAAAGGGGTTAGTATCGAGCCAATACAATCCCCTTTGCGACGATCGATTTTTGGCGCTTTGAACCCGCCTAGCGGAAGGCTTTTGAATGAACTTGTGTATATTTCTTTCTTAAGACCAAGTAGTGCATTCCCACCGAACTCCACGCTTCTTCATCCTTGAGATAATCCTGAAGTTCATCAAAGGCCTTGTCCAAATTGACTGGAACATGATAGGTCCGATTCACCAAGGTTAGAAATAAAAGTACATGATTGCTAAAGAGCTCTCGTGCTCTTTTCCCTTCAAAACGAGTCATCTCTTTGAGGAGATTGCCATCCGCATCCAAATTAGTGAAGATCACTTCATAAAGATCGCTCAAAGGAGAAGTTTTATTCTGCAGAGTCTCCAGTAGATCGAGCGAGATTCTCCGATTACCTGTAGAATTTTGAACACGTTGCTTCTGTTCAACCAGATCGACCGCCTCATCCATCGCCGTAATCGGATGGGATGTCCGCCTCGCTTTGTCATAAGCATCGATGATGAGCACATAATCATTGGAATATTGAGCAGCATTCTGAAGTGCAAGAACTGGATCGCTTAGATGTTGCAGCACCAGTCGAAAAATCACCACATCGGCAGAATCGACTAATCGCTCATCAAAAACTTCTGCATCCCCCTCTCGGAAGACGACATTTGTTCTTTTGTTGCTCTCAAGGGCTTTCTCAAGCGATTTTGGAAGCTTTTCTATCCCCAGATAGCTCTTCTCCGGAGCATGGCCCGCGAGCGTTAAAAGAAACGCCCCGTTGCCTGAGCCGATCTCCAGCACCCGTTTAGAGGCCGGCCACCAGTTTTCATTGGCAATCCAAGAGTACTCTGAATCAAATAAAAGCTTGGCTTGGCCTTCAAGCAGCGCATCCCAAAGCTGGGCATCTGTAGCATTTTCCAAAGTCTGCAAAGTACTGTGTTTATCCTGGTCGACCAGGTGATTTAATGTCATATTCATCGCTAATATACAACTTGCCAGTAAATTCATGACTATAAATTTACCACAAATGCCCCTTCTTTGTCTTGGGGATAAAGCTTTTTTCTGCTATTAAAGAGGTATGTCTCATCTGCTTGCACTTTTACTTGGCCTTATTCAAGGCTTGACGGAGTTTTTTCCGGTCAGCTCGTCGGCTCATCTCAAATTGACCAAAATGCTCTTTGGGATGACAGAAATGCCGGTGATTTTCGATTTGGCCTGCCATTTGGGCTCCCTTGTAGCGCTGCTTTGGTTTTTTAAAGCAGAAATTTACCGTCTTTTTTTTCTGGAGAGAAAACGGCTCCTTTATCTTTTTATCGCCCTCGTTCCTCTGGTCCCCAGCTATTTCCTACTGGCTCCGCTGCGAAAGATCGCCTCCGAGCCGCAGTATTTGGGCTTTTGCTTGATGATCACAGGTGTAATCTTGTATGTTGGGCAAAAGGTGCGGATCAAGACGACGGGTAGGCCTGTGCGGGATGCATTATTGATTGGGACGATGCAATCTGCGGCGCTGATTCCTGGGATTTCGAGAAGCGCGTCGACGATTTCGTGCGCAAATGTGCTTGGATGGGAGCCAAAAGATGCGGTCCGGTTTTCGTTT
>JAGVJV010000220.1 GCA_020050965.1 Parachlamydiales bacterium | reverse complement strand
CGGCGGGGGCGGGAGCGGCGCTCCTCCGAATGGCCTAGGCGGAGGCTCCGTTTTTGGCGGCGGAGCTGGACTACCCGGGAATGCGACCCTCACAGGCTCTAGCGGCGGCGGAGCGGGACTTGGCGGTGCGATCTTTATCCAAAATGGGGGCAATCTCCTCATCCAAGGTTCGGCCGCTTTCCAAGGCAATACAGCAACAGGTGGTATTGCAGGGACAGGAGGCAATAACGGCAGCGCCGCCGGACAAGATATTTTCCTTATGTCAGGAGGATCGCTCACCTTTGACATCACCAGCAACGTCTCGATCCCCACTCCCATTGAGAGCGACCAAGGAGCTGGCGGTGGCAGTATCACAGCTGGCGGCCTGACAAAAAGAGGCTGCGCAAGGCTGACACTGAATGGCGCCAACACCTTCACAGGAAATACCATTGTCCAAGCCGGAGAACTCCGGATTGATGGTTCGACCATTTCTCCCATTCAAGTCCAAAGCGGAGCAATTCTCAGCGGAATATTCACTACCTTTTCAAACATCACCAATAGCGGAGTGATCTCACCTGGCGATGGCGACATCGGAACAATCACCGTCAACGGCAATTTCATTAATGAACCTTCCGGCGCTATCCTGATCGACATCACTCCTAATGGCACCATCCATGACACCTTGATGGTCGTCGGAGGAACCGCAACCCTCAATGGAGGAATACTCGATGTCGTCATCAATGCAGGCAACTACATCCCTGGGACCCAATACACCATCTTAACTGGCACATCGACAGGTGCCTTTTCTCAAATCATCAAGTCAGGAGTCAATGCCAATAAAGTGGATGTCGACGTCACCTATGGCAGTGTAATCCTCACCGTCAGAAACCCAGTCATCTTCGAAAATCAGATCATCCAGCCCGGCATCCCACAGACCGTCGCCAATTGCGTCCTAAATGCCGCCATCGCCCCCGGGTCCGATTTTGCGCTATTTGTAGAAACGCTCGGACTGCTCACCGACAACCAAGTCAATGAAGCCCTCTTTGCCCTCTCACCGGTTAGCTACGGAGCGCTCGACTGGATCAACGCCCGCACAAGCAGCTACATCGTCGATATTATCTCCCATCACCTCCTCGACAACAGCTGCCGAGTAAAAGACTGCGACACATTCGGAGCTAGCGTGTGGATCGATGGGTATGGAATTTTCGACGACAATCGGCGCTCACTTGATCATTTGACCCCCTTTACCTCCAACTCTGCAGGAGCAATTGGCGGACTCGATTTTGATCTTTGGGGATGCACCTTAGGCGCCGCCGGCGGCTATACACGCACCTGGTTTGACTGGAAAAATCACCTAGGCGATGGCAGACAAAGCACCTACTACGGAGCACTCTACGGCAGCTTTGAAGCTTGCTGCTTCCTGCTCGACGCCTCTGTTTTAGCTGGCAGAACCTGCAACCACCTCAGTCGAAACATCCCGATCAATGCAGCCAACGAAATCACCACCATTGTGACCGACCTCTGCACTGGTACCCCTTCTGGCGTCACTACAACAACACAATTTGTCACCTTCAATACCGCCGCCAATAGTTATCCCCATAGCCACTTTGCGACAGGGCATCTCGGCCTCGGCTACAAGTGGAACTGGTGCGGAAAAATCGTAGAACCTTTTGCCCTCGCCGATTACCACTACTTCCGCTTAAGCAGCTTCACCGAAAAAGGAGCCGATTTTCTCAATCTACATGTAAGAGCGCACACCCAAAAAATCGTTCGAGGCGAAGCAGGCATCCGAATGCAGCATACCTGGTCAGGCGACTGCTACTGCACGACCCCCTACATCAGCGCCAGCTGGGTTGGAGAATTCCCATTAGAGGCCTCTCATCAAAAAGCCAATTTCATCGACCAGACCTGCGTGATGGACATCAGAAGCTACAACACATCCGTGCAGTTCTTCTCACCTGAGCTAGGATTCCGATGGACCAGCGGCCGCTATTTCGCCTTCGTGCTCGGCTACAAAGGACTCTTCAATAGACGCACCTTCATCAACCAAGGCGAAGCTCGTCTAGATCTTACATTCTAATCTCTCTTGCAAAAAATCAGACAGATCCGCGAGAATCCCTGGGCAAATATGAGTAATACTAATCTAATAATAAAGAATATTGGAACCGTCATTGGTGGAGCGCTAATTGGGGGGGCAGCGACAAGTGCATGGAAGGGAGCCTTGACAGGCGCTATCGGCAGTTTCGTCTTCTCAGAATGGAAGAAAGATTATCCAAAAGAAGCGATCATCGCCTCGGTAGCCTTTGCCGCAATTAAATTTGCCATCGACCATTACTTACCTGGCCATGAGCTTCCCTCACTTTGCGCTAGTTTCCTCCCGGCATTGACTCTGGGCGATTATGCAACCACAGGTACTGTAGTCACAGCTTGGTCGGGCCTAGCCGGATCCACCTACTTCAGTCAACTTGCTTTTGGTACAGTGATTGCAATTGAAGGAGTATTTAGTTTTGTCATTGGCAATAATATAACGGAAGACGATATAAAACCCGCCTTTCCTTTGGCCGCAGTATCTGTTGCAGGAATCGTGGGGATCTCCTATTTATACGGATATAGCATGATCACCCACCTTGGTCTATACGTAGTTCCCCTATTAGCCGGATATCACTTAACTGCTTGGGGAAATAATAACCGCGAAACCACGAAAACAATTTTAAAAACAATCATTCCTATTTATGGGATTGGTTTGGGCGTGCATCTCTATTACTCACCCATTCAGGCAATTCAATATAACGTGTTATATACAGTAGCTGTGTTATTCATATCTCATGTTCTTTATAAACAAGCAGCAGGGAGGCAATAAATGAGTGTCCTTTCGAAAATCGACCACCTGACCAAACCAACCACAATCTTTGCAAAAAACATTTATGTTTCAACCAGTGCAGCGATCCTAGGAGCCTGTGCTTTAAATTCCTGGCCAGGAGCCATCACCGCCGCTGCCATAGCCCCCTTTATTCCCTCCTCTGTAGAACCTCGTAAAAGACTCCTGACCGCGGTAGTCATCTCTACCATTAAATGGGCAGTAGAACATTATTCACCCAATCATAGCTCTCTTTCCTATTGCACTGGGCTGCTGCCTCTTTTGTACCTTGGACCAACAGTCATCAGGGACACGATTCTTACCACATCCGTTGGCATCGCCGGGTCCCTCATCACTCAGTACCATTTAGATAAAGTCTTCTTTGCAGCAAGCTTAGAGTTTTTAACGCTGACAGCACTTTGGCGACAAGGCAAATCCAGTATGCTATTTGGGGCACTCGCGGCGTCAGCTCTTGCAACGAGCTATCTCACTTATCCCCATTATTCAACCTATTTTATTCACCCCAGCCTAATTCTAGGTTCCTTTCTAGTGAGCAAATTGATCAAGGATCGCAATATTTTCTCCTGGTCTAACCCAGACGGCCCAAGTAGCCCTCGTCGCCGTCGTCCACCCCCAAAAAGGGGCGCTATGGGGAAAAAGCCAGATCCACAGCCCTCCACCTCCCGTACAGCCCCTGCCTCGCCTGTAAAAAAAAAGGGAACGGAAACTTCAACCTTTAATAAGAGAGGCGGCCCTGCATTCTCTCCCGTTCGAAAAACCGATGAAAAAAGAGGTTCTTTTAAGGGAGTGTGGAAAATGGATTCTGATTCTGATGATGATCAACCCGTGGCACCCAAGAGTCGCCTAGTTTCCATTAGAGCTCGAGAAGACATATTTGCCGATGGGATCCCAGAACATTTAAAAAGGGATCAGATCTTTCGTTTATTTAAATGTGATTCATCTCGAGAGCCTATCTGTTTTGAACCTTTATATAACAAAAAATACAATATCTTCTTAGATGGAAAAACAGCCTTCGATTCCTCTAAGAGATTATGGGCACCTTTAATTCCTATGCCTAAGATTAAGGCCTTAATTGAAGCGCATAAGGATATTCATCGACAAGGAGATGTTCTTCAACTAGATGTGCGATTTCTAAAGGAAGCGAGGGATGAGCTAAGACGTTATTGTTCTTTTAGTCCCATTATAAAGGAACTCCAAGCTTTAATTGATCAGGAGCACGCAAAATCTTCTAGAACAGACGAAGACGAAGATCTCTATGGTTCTTCCACATTCCTCAGAGAAGCGACGCGGGTTTTCGATGATGAGATAGACTGGTTATCTACCCCACCTGAGAGTCCTCCACTTTCCAATCCAGTTCGTGATTCATTTGCATATGGGCCACATTTAATAGGTGACCCTGTCTTATCCATTTTCAAACACGACGCCGATCGTTGGTTTAAACCTGGTAACAGTCGGAACTGTGATATTTGTAGGCTCACAGTAATACCCGAAGTCGCAGCTTTAATTGAAGCACAGAAACAATTCTATAGAAATAATTCCCCAGAGGTTGCTAAAAATAAACTGCCTGATCTAAGTCTCATGATAGCAGCATTATATAGTTTAAGTCCTCAAAATCCCGAAGAATCAAAGGCAAGAAGTAGCATTACAAAACTCATCAATCGGAAAATGGGGGAAGATCGCGACGTCCCACAACCTCAGCTTTCTGCCCCAAGAGTTTTCTCTGTAGCTGCCCAAGAACCAAGAATCTCATGTTCAAATGGTATCCCCCACGAGCTACGAGAAGATGTCATCTTTAGCCTATGCCCCTTCATTCTCGAGCGGACGATGCCAGACTTTGTGCTTGATCCAAATGATCGTCAAACAATCAACTGGAGAATAAAACTCGAACAATACCTTGAGAGGGGACAAAAAGGGATTGAACTACCCAAATTCAATGCGCTATTAAGAGAGCGCATGCGATTCTGTGACCAAAAACTCAGAGAAGGAATGCCCATTGATCAGTTGAAGGTTACTCTTCCTGAAAACCGCTCAGCTCTCTTAGAAGCTCTACTAGAATTAACATCCTTGTGCCCAACCTCTGAAACGAGAAAAAGCTTAAGCAAAATTCTTGGCTTTGCAGTTCCAGATACCTTTGCCAATGGCGTCCCAACCGAATTACATGAGGATATGATCTTCAGCCTATGCAAATGCATCCTGCAAGGAACACCGTGCGGGGATCTTGTCCTTGATCCAACAGACCATAAAACAATCTACTCGAGAAAAGCAGCCCAGGTTTGGTTAAACACTGTAAACACTACCTCTCCAGTAACTGGGCATCCATTAAAGGAAGAGCAATTAGTTGAACTGCCTAAACTCAATGCTCTGTTCAGAGAGCGACAGCAATTCTATCAGAAGACCTCAATAGCAACTCCTTTTGCTATGTGGGCACAACACCTTCCTGATAACCGCGCTTGCAGGCAAGCTCTGGAAGAAGCGACCAAGTTGTGCCCAACATCAGAAGTGACTACAAAGTTATGTAAAATTCTAGGCGTCGAACCACCTCGAGTTTCTGTAGAGAATTCAAATAATGCTCCACCTGCCCGAGTTAACAAAATCTCCTTTGCAAATGGTATCCCAGACGAGTTACAAGAGGATATGATCTTTAGCTCATGCTCATGTGGAATTGATTTAGGTCCAAGTTTCGATTGGGTCTTAGATCCCACCGATATGAAAACCTTGTATGATAGAAAAACAATCGCTAAATCATTGGCTATAAAGAAAGAATCCCCAACAACAAGAAAGCCATTAAAAGAAGATAAACTAATTGAGATACCTGAATTAAACGCTCTATTTAATGAACGCAAACAGTTCTATGAGCAAAAGGACGTAAAGGATATCTCTCAATTTCTGAAAACCCCACCCGAAAACAGTTCCTGCTTAAGAGAAGCTCTGCGGAAAGTAGAATCTCAATGTCCTGAAGCTGAAGTTTGCAATAATCTACGCCGTATTCTTAGCGCGGATCCAAAAAATTGGGACTTTTCTAATGGGATCCCGCCAGAACTCTACAATGATTGTGTCTTTTCACTTTTTATTTGCCCTATTACAAAAAAGCCCATCCTCGATTTCGCATTAGATAAAAATGAAATGAAAATACCCTATGACAGTGCTACTCTAAGAAATATGCTAACTGTCACTAAACGATCTACAGGGGATATCCTTTCACTGCCGAAGCTCAGCTCTTTAGTCAATGTACGGAAAAGAGAATTCATGGGACTGATTGGATCAGGTGCAAAGCTTGAACAAATTGAGGCAAAGAAAAAGACCCCTCCGGATGCCGAAAGTCTGCGAGCCGCCCTTGAAGAAGCTCAAAAGTTGTGTCCCGATTCTGATGTGGTAACGCATTTGAATAAGTTCCATGATTCTGGGGAAAAATTTGCAGTTTTTGTCAAGATGGGAAACGGCAGCACAAAGAGTATTTTGGTCTCAAAAAATGACAAAATTGGGAAAATCTGTGAATTAATTGAAACAGACCCAAATAAAACGTTGATTTTATATGCTGGTCGCAGATTAGATCAAAATCAAAAAATTGCAGATTATCAAATTTCAAAAGAATCAACTATTCTTGTTTTAATTAATGCGAGAGCAGACTAAGCTATCTCCCTCAAAAACACCGTGAACGTTTGCGCAAACGTTCACGGTTATTCTTTCTTAAGCAAAAATCAGGTCTTTGCGTTTAATTCCCGAATTCTATAATTTGCAAATAGGGCTGTAGAATGAAAACGCGTAAGGCAACCAATATCTATATCAAACTCCTTCCTATCTCTATTCTTTTATTCCATCCTGTCTATATAAATGCAGACAATTTCGATGAATTTGACGATGATGCTTTTCTATCCTCCAATACAAATCCTTCAGATTCTTCTGACTTAGTCGCCTTCTCCCTCTTTGGCAAAAATCAAGATGAAGACAAGTATGTG
>JAGVJV010000088.1 GCA_020050965.1 Parachlamydiales bacterium | reverse complement strand
TATGGTTATGACCTGCGCGTGTCGAACGAATTTAAAGTCTTCACCAATATCAATAACTCGATTGTCGATCCCAAGGCTTTTAGCCCTAATGCCTTTGTCGACGTCATCGCCGAAGAGTGCATCATCCCGCCCAACTCCTTCGCCCTGGCCAAAAGTGTCGAGTATTTCCGCATTCCGCGCGATGTGATCACCCTCTGTATCGGGAAATCCACCTATGCACGCTGCGGGATCATCGTCAACGTAACGCCCTTTGAGCCCGAATGGGAAGGCTATGTTACTTTAGAGATCTCCAATACGACCCCTCTTCCTGCGAAAATCTATGCGCATGAAGGGCTTGCCCAGGTGATCTTCTACAAAGCCTCCGAAGTCTGCGACGTCTCCTACGCTGACCGCGGCGGAAAATACATGGGCCAAATCGAAATCACCCTTCCCATTGCCTAACTTTTGAAAGTAAGTGTAGGTTTGTGAGGTAGAATAGACATGTCGGGTTACATGCGCTTCGCCATGTCCCCCGATATGTCTATTCAACCAAAAAAGCCCTTCCATCACTCTCTAAAACCAGATGAGAAAAATATCTGTTTGAAAATTTGGTTCCATTTATTTATATCAAGTAAGTATGATGTCTGTTTTCAGAACAAGGCCTGTGTCACAATGACCTCAAAGGGGAGTACCCTCTACGTTTTCTTTTTGCGCTGCTGGTGGGCGATCCTGCTCATCCTCTTGAGCTATGCTGTCTATTTGCACGGGATGCACAAGAAGAAGCAAATGTACTCCACTCTAACAGAGAAAGTTAATGTTCTCGAGAAACAGCTATGCGTCGCTCTCGAGAAAAGAGAGGAATTGCTTTTGCAAATGAGTAGCCAGTCTGATCCGGCTTGGACGGAAATACTCCTCAAAAAACACCTTGGCATGGTACCATATGGTCAGACTAAGGTATATTTCGAAGAACAATGACCCCACTGCTCATTATTCTCCTCGTATTCTTGATTCTGGGATCTGCGTTTTTCTCATCCACTGAAACTGCCCTGTTCTCCCTTTCCCCCATGCAACTGCAAATGTTCCGCAAAACCAAAGACCCGCGGAAAGTTCTCGTCGCTAAATTACTCGACTCGCCCAGAGATCTGCTCATCACGCTGATCATGCTCAATGTAATGGTCAATATCTGCATCCAGAACGTCGTATCGAGTATTTTCGGCACCTTGTCGGGCTGGTGGCTCACGGTGGGTGTCCCCTTGGCATTGACCCTCACTTTTGGCGAATTTATCCCTAAATCGATCGGAATTGCCAATAATGTGAGACTTGCGCCCCACGTTTCTACTCCGATTTGGACGATCGAAGGAATTCTCTTGCCCATTCGGAAAGCGCTCGTCCGGATCACTACTTTGATCTCCCGCATCCTCTTTTTCTTCTTGAAGGAGGAGGAGGACATTTCGGCCGATGAGCTGCAGCATGCTCTGAGGGCTTCGCGAGCGAGGGGGGTGCTGGCTGAAGAAGAGGCTGAATTGATGAGAGGGTATCTCAATCTGCAGCATTCGAATGCAAAAGGTTTTCTGCGCCCCCGAGAAGAGGTGCTGTTTTTTGAAATCAATGAACCTGTGTCAAAATTGATCCACCTCTTTGTCGATCAAGAGTGCACCCGGATCCCCGTCTGCGAGGGGAGTGTCGACAATGTCATTGGGATTATCTCGAGCGGAAAATTCTTCCTGCATCGGGAATCGATCAAAACCAGCAAAGACATCTTGCCCATACTAAGCAAGCCGTTCTTTGTTCCCGAATCAATGGATGCCCAGCCTCTACTTGATCAGATGTATGAGAAGAGGCAATCGCTTGCGATCGTGGTCGATGAATATGGGGCCTTTGCCGGGATCCTCACAATTGAAGATTTGGTTGAGACGGTCGTCGGGGAAATTGTCGACCGGCGCGATGAAAAAAATAGGTACACCCGCTCGGGCGAAGATGTCCTGATTGCAAGCGGAAAACTAGAGCTGATGGAGCTAGAGGCGATCTTCGATATCTCGATCAAGAGCGAAAATCAGATGGTCACCGTCGGGGGATGGCTAACAGAACAAATGGGGGATATCCCCAAAAGCGGCGCAAAATATACTTACAAAAACTTGAGCTTCCACGTCCTCTCTTCCGACGTAAAACGGGTGCGACGGATCTACATTAGGAGAATCACGAAATGAGCGAGTGGAAGTTCTATCTCCTGCTGACGCTGCTCTTCGTCTTCACCCAAGGAATGTTTGCCATGCTCGAGATGGCGTGCGTCTCGTTCAATAAGGTGCGTCTTCAGTATTGGGTAGGACAGAAAAAGTTGAGGGCAAAATGGCTTAGCGCTCTCTTGAGCCGCCCTACCTACCTCTTTGGCGCCACCCTCATCGGAGTGAATGCCTCGCTGCAGCTGGGCTCAGAATGCTCGCGCCGTTTCTACGAATCTCTCGGCGTTAATCCTGATTGGGCCCCTTTAAGCCAAATTATCCTCGTCATCATCTTTGCAGAACTGGCCCCCATCTTCGCCGGCCGCAGATACGCAGAACATGTGGCGATGCTCGGAGTGCCGATCCTCTATATCACCTCGATGATTTTGCGCCCGGTCATCTGGTTTTTTGACCTCATCTGCCATCTGATCAATCGACTTTTGCGCAGCCCGATGAGGGAAGGGATCTTTTTTTCGCGCGAAGAGCTGCAGTATATGTTCGAGCAGCATAAAGAAGAGCAGCGCCCCTCAAAAGAGATCAACACCGTGGTCGCCAATATTTTCTCTCTAAAAGGCAAAGTGGCCAAAGACCTGATGAAACCTCTTGAAGGGACCCAAATGATCCCCTCGATCTGCAACATCGGGGAAATGCGCACACTCCTCAATTACAGCTATACTCCATTCCTCCCCATCTATGAACGAAATCCACGCCATATCTTAGCCATCGCCTATCCGCGGGATTTATTGCGACTTTCTGAAGATAAAAAGGTGCGCGACTACGCTCGTCCCCCTTGGTTCATTACAGAAAATAGCTCGATCATCCAAATCCTCAAGCAATTTCGGCGTAATAACCAGAGCGTCGCTGTTGTCCTAGATGAGGCTGGCTATGGAGTCGGAATCCTCACTCTCGATGAGATCGTCGACTCTATCTTCGGTAAAACAGACGATTGGCCCTCTTTCGAAGATATCGCCCCCCGCATGCACCACGTCATCGTCGACCGGACCTTCCCCGGCGACTTAAGCGTCAAAGATTTCAATCAGAGATTCCACGTCCATCTCGATCCAGAGACCGTGGAAACACTTGAAGAGCTGATGGAGCTGAAATTGGGCCATCCCCCCGAAAAGGGAGAGAGCATCCACGTTGACCAGTTCGAGCTATCGGTTGAGGACGCCCCGATTATTGGACCGAAGAAGATTTCGGTGCGGACTGTGTTTTAGACAATTAATCCGTTGATTTAAGTTTATTATTATTTGGATGTTAGTGCTTCAATTTATTCTAGACAATCAATGCAGGTCTATGTATAATATTATTTATACTAAATTAAGGAGGATAAAATGAGTGCCTTTTTAAAAATTTCACATTCTGAAGCACCCCAAAGGACAGAAATTCAAGACCATACTAGCAGAGAGGGGGATTTGATTGATCCAAGTAAAGTTCGCCCATTTCAAGAAATATGGAATCTGGGGCTTAAGCATGCTTCTGATGAGACTAAGGAGACGCTTAGGGCTATGGGTTTATTAAATCGGCAGACATCCTGCATGAAGGTTGCAGCCTACATTACAAATCATAAATTATTAGCTGCAATAACAGTTGCTGTGGTTGCTTGCTCAGCCTACTTTTTGGGGCAGTACAATATTAATTATTCTTTAATCAAATAGGATTTGTCATGTCAGTTAAAATTAATCTCAGTGCACTTAGCGATTACAAAGAAGATGGATTTAAGCCATTTATGGTCGCAGTGAACCAACTCATGCAAACCGGGGGAAGGTTAACTATTCTTACAGATTCTCAGCAGCGCCACTTGATTTGTGAGGACCTCCAAAGAATAAATGAAATTGGCCAAGAATCCATTGCGTTAGAAGTGCAAAGTGATGATCTGCGTTGCTTGCTTCTCAGGGCGCATGAGTTAAATTTAGAGGTAGATTTAACCGCTATTCGTACAGTTCTTAATCAGATGCTAGATGAAAAACCAAAATATTTTCCCCATCAAATAACAACAGTTGTACTTGAAAATATTCTGTCCTTTATGGATATCAAAGATCTTTTTTCATTTGGCCTCGCAAACCTTTATGCCGCTGAAGTGATTAGAGAAATCAAAAAAAGAGATCCAAGTCTTATCGAGGATGAATCGGCTGAACAGGCACCCACGCAAACAATCTTAAAGGCCCAAGAAAAATGGGAAAAATTGCAGCGCGAGAAAAACAATAATGTTTCTTTAGCACGTGCGGCTAATGCAGTAAGGGACAGGCAAGGCTTAGACTTCTTCGCATTTTCTTTTGAAAGCAGTATCCTTCAGGATTATTGAACATAACTCAGCAAGCGCCACCTTCCAGATCAATATAGAGACTGTGAGTGATAAAGATACTCGAAGAAAGCGAGAATAGAAATGGTCCTTTGGATTTCTTCTTCTGTAGTAAACCTAGAGAGGGAAAAGCGGATAGTCGATAGGGCCTGCTGTTTGGAGAGTCCCATATTGAGTAATACTCTCGAGGGCTCTAGGGATCCGGATGAGCAGGCCGAGCCCATGCTGGCCGCAATTCCTTGCAGATCCAGTTGAATCAACAACGCTTCCCCATCTTGGTTTGGAAATGTGATGCTCGATGTATTGCAAATTCGGGGTCCTGTGCCATTCACGACAATTCCTTCTAAACCTGCTTCCAATTGATCACGTAGGCGAGTCATCCGGGCGATTGATTCCATTTCTAGTAATTCGATTGCCTTGGCGAGGCCGATGATGCCAGGCAGATTTTCGGTGCCAGCACGCCGTAAGCCCTCTTGGCCGCCGCCGGTAAGTAGAGGCTCGAGCTTGCACCCTTTGCGCACATAGAGGAGGCCGATTCCTTTTGGCCCATGGATCTTATGCCCTGAGAAAGCCATTGCGCTCACTCCTTTGGGGATGGAGATGTGGTCCTTGCCTAGCCATGCGACACCATCAACGATGAGAGGAATTTGGTAGCGCTCTGCTATCTCAGCAATTTCGGCAATGGGATTTTTGACTCCTGTTTCGCTGTTAACGGCACTGAGGACAATCATTGAATTTGGTGTGATGGCAGCTTCGACGTCTGAGGCTTTGACATGACCTTCAAGCCCTACAGGAAGGTAAACAATAGGACTTCCAAGACGTTTTATTGTTTCATAAACGGCGGCGTGCTCAATGGATGAGGAAATGATCTGACCTGTTGATTTAACCCCTAAAATGGCCAAATTGAGGGCTTCTGTGCCACTGGAGGTGAAGATGAGCTCGGTTGGTTTGACCCCCAAATAGGAGGCGATCTGCTCGCGGGCACGCGCAAGTCGTTGATGAGCGGCACGGCCAAAGCTGTGGATGCTCGAGGGATTGGAGGGGCCGGTCTCCAGTTCGGCGAGCATGGCAGCTATGACTTTGGGGTCGATTTGGGTCGTCCCATTATTGTCTAAAAAAATCTTTTGCATCTATATAGAATAGCAGATTTCTAGAGGAATTACAAGACTTTCAACATTAGAATGGTGATATTGTCATTGCCGCCGTTTTTCTTGGCCTCCAGGATGAGGGTAGAGGTGGCATCGGCAAGGGTATCGGAGCCGTCGATGATGTCCTGGATCTGGGCGTCGGAGAGGCTATCGGTTAGCCCATCGGAGCAAAGGAAATAGATATCGTAGGGTTCGAGCTGCTCTATCCCAAAATCGGCTGTCGTGTGCCGGTGGGTGCCAATGGCGCGGGTGAGGACGTTTTTGTAGGGGAAGTTGGAGGCAAGCGATTCGTCCAGCTCTCCTGATGCGATCAGCTCTTCTTTGAGCAAGTGGTCGCGGGTTAGCTGGAAGAGGCGCCCTTTTCTGAGCCGGTAGATTCTGCTGTCGCCCACATGGGCATGCAACATCGCGTTGCCAACAATCAAAATCACACAGACGGTGGTTCCCATCCCCATTAATTCGGGATCATGGGAGCCGAGGGTAAGCACATGCAGATTCGCTTTTTCGATCGCTTTGGAAAGGATCTCATGCCACTCTTTTAGATCGTGTCTCCTTTGTGCGGCTGATTTGATTTCGCGGCAAATGAGCATCACGGTTTCATTGGCGGCTACTTCACCGGCATTATGCCCTCCCATTCCGTCGGCGAGGATATAGAGCTGCTCCCGGGGCATCTGGGCCCAAACATCTTCATTATTTAGGCGAACGAGTCCGATGTCTGTAGCTCCAAATGACTCAATTTTCATGGCACTTTTCCGGTTTGGTTACGCGTCCCATGAACAGGATCGCTTGGGAGTGGGAATCGATGATCATAAAGAGAAAGGGATGATCGGCGATAAAGGGGATAACTTTTTCCGGGGGAATGTAGATCGATTTGAGCGAGAGTTGGCTAGTGGTGGCTGAAGCGGCGGTCACCCCATTTTCTTTAAATGAGAAGTAGGTCTCATGGAGCACACTTGAAAGAAATAGATCCTTGCCTCCGTTAATTTTTGAAAAATCAGCGCCATAGCTAAAAGCGGTGCTCATTCCCAGCTCTTTTAGAGGTTGATTGAGCCCAATTTGTTTTCGAATACAGAATTTGGGGACCTGGACATTCACATCGGCAGGTTTTGCATTTTGCAGCCATGTATCTAGATTTTCTAAAGAGAGATTGCTTTCATTCTCGCGAGGTAAAAGGATGACGCATTTGAGGAGAGGCTGCTCAGTTCCTTGGCGAATAAAGGGGAGCGAAAGTGCTTGCAACTCCTCATTTTCAAAATAGGAAAAAGAACTTGTTTGAGAGAGCATGTCCACTTCAAGTGTCTCGTCTCCAACATGGAAGAGGCCGGGTTTGGTCGCTTTGGGTGAGAAGGGAGAGGTCCATTTGCCATTAAAGTAGACAGCGTTAGCAAGCACCAGACGGGTGGAGGTGTCAATATCTCCCTCTTGCAGCATGTGGGGGATTTTCTTCTCGGTTTTTTCAGAGATCCAGCTGTTGATCAAATCGGCTGCTTTGGATGGCTCGCCAAAGTTAACCGGATGTAGCTCGGCTTCAAAATTCTGGGAAGCGATTTTCTCAAATGCGGGGAGCAGATGTGTCCCTTGATAAGGGAAGAGGGCATTTGCAATGTATAGTTGATAACCCTGTTTTGTTTTGTGAGTTAGTCCTGTGAGCTGTCTATGGAAAGATTTTGCATCGCCAGAAAGATGGAGCACATTTTTGATCTGCTCGGCCGTTTCACCTTCAGCTCCGTAGTAAAGAAGGGAGAGGTTGGAGTAGATTCCATAAGGGGAAAAGGCTAGGTTGCCCTCCGTGCCGCGCAATTTGGAATAGAGATCGAGGGCAAATTGATCTGCACAGAGCTGGGAAAACAGTAGTAGAGTTAAGAAAAGTTTTTTCATGTGAGGTCCGGGCTAAAGAGGATTCGAAATGCGCTGACACCGTTGAAGGCCATATGCAGACCGATCGGGGCCCAAAGAGAGCCCTGCCGTTCATAAAGAAATCCTAAAAAAGTGCCCAAAATGAGTAGGGAGATAATCAGTGAGACATTGCCGAGCCCCTGTCCTGCGGAAAAATGGAACAGGGCGAAGAGGAAGGCAGATAGAAGGATAGCAGCCTGAGGACCCATCCTTTTCTTAAAATAGGTTTGGAGAATTCCTCTAAAGAGAAACTCTTCCAGAAGCGGGGCTGCGATCAGAACAGAGAGGAGGGCGAAGGTGAGCGATGTGGGCGTGCTCTTGGCGACTTTAACAAACTTTACTGCATTCTGTTCGTAATCTTTGAATTGAAAGAGGGCCTTCATCACAGAATCGACGAGATCGCTGATTATGCTCACGATTGGAAAACTCATGAACCAGGTGATCCCTCCAAACCATAGATCGAGGAAAATAGAAGAAGGGGGCTGATGAGTGCGGTCTTTCCAGATCTTATAAAAAGTATCTCGATTTTGCGTGAACATGAACCACTGCATCACAACGATAAGGATGGCCATGATCCCAAATTGGAGACCTGTAATCATCGGAATCGGGAGCGAGGTGAGCGATGGGTTATTTTGCTTTAAGATGGAAAGCAAATAGACGAGGACAACACGGGTGATCAGAAAGGAAAGGATAACGTAGATTCCAAAAATGCAGGTGAGCTGAAAACTCGAAATTGACGGAGTCTCTTTATCCAGCTGTTTAGGCAGCCGATAAAATCCCTTAGTAAAGGCAAGCCAATTGGCAGCAAAGGCCCAAAGAAAAATAAAAATTGCCGTCATGTTGTCACACGTTTTTTAGCACGCTTCTTTGAGATTATCAGATGGAGATATATTCCTAAACCGAAAATGATTCAAAAGTTGGCCGATAGGCGGGATTGAAAGCTGCCAAAAATCAATCGCCGCAAAGGGGGTTGTATTATAGCTCGATACTACCCCCTTT
>JAGVJV010000290.1 GCA_020050965.1 Parachlamydiales bacterium | reverse complement strand
TTCCGATGATGTAAAGGATGATGTAGGTGCTCATCTGTTTGATCGTTGAAATCTCAATGGTTCCTGCTTGTAGAGTCATGATGATGAAGGTGCCGATCGGGGTGATCCGGGCGATCCAGGAGGTAACTTTAGTCAGGGCGTCGAGCAGGGTTTGCAAATTGGCCATGAAGACTTGCTTGTCTGCCATGTACATCAAGGAAATGCCGATGAGGATGCAGAAAACTACGACTGCAGGGATGATGTTGTTAGCGAGGTTATAAAAGATATTCTCAGGGATGAGGAGATGGGCAAAATTGATTGAAGGAACCTCTTTTAAAACATAGCCGGTGTGCCGCGCTCCTTCTGCTGCTGGGTAGGTCCAGTACATGAGGTAGATGACGCATATGTTGATCGCAAGGGCAAGAGCGATGAAGATCGACCCTTTTTTGAGGATCTGCATCGCTTGTGCCCGGTTGAGCAGTCCGATACCGTGGATGATGGCGACGATCAGATAGGGAATGGCGGTGATCTTGAGGATCATGATGTAGGCAGAAGCATAGGGCTCTAAGATGGCGCATCTTTCGCCAAAAAACAGGCCGACGCATATCCCTAAAAGGGTTGCTATTGCCATTTGAAGAGGAAAAGAAAATCTATTCGGGCTCATCGATCAGCAAATCCCATCTGTCTCCAACCTTCATATAGCACAATGGAAACAGAATTGGCTAGGTTTAAACAGCGGGTTTCTTTTCTTTTGGGAATCGTGCAAAACTTTTCGGGCCACTTGTCCCAAAAAATCTGCGGAAGCCCTGAAGTTTCTGATCCAAAAATCAGAAAATCCCCCTCCTCATAGGCGATATCGGTATACTTCCTGGTCGCACGTGAGGAGAAAAAAAAGAAACGACCTGAAGTATTTTCTAAAAAGGCATTTAAATCATCAATAAAATTCACATCGACCCCGTCCCAGTAGTCGAGGCCGGCCCGTTTGAGATGGCGGCTTGCGACACTAAAACCGAGCGGTCTGACAAGAAAGAGCTTGGATCCCGTGACCGCACAAGTACGGACAATATTGCCTGTATTTTGTGGGATCTCGGGTTGAAATAAGATGACATTCATTTGAGCTTTAGAGACTGTTAATGGATTGGGTTTCGTCGCTTTTTTGAGGATTTTTGGCAAATTTTTGCTTCATTTGTTGGGGGTAATATACGCCAGTTTGATATAACCCCCAACAAATGAAACGAAAATTTGATCAAAAAGCCCAAAAAATCGACATGAAACCCAATCCATTAACAGTCTCTTAGAGCTACCTAACGGCAGGAGCATCGAGTGCTTGAACATTTGGCTCAGCAGGCGATTCGATGATCAGTTGATTGGAAAGGTTCTCCTCAATTGTATTGGCTTTGACCACTTCGACTTCAAAGGTCAAGAGAGAATTGGGTGGGAGGACCCCTTTCGTTCCATAAGCAAGTTCAGGGTGAATGTAGAGGGTTCTCTTTTCCCCTTCTTGCATTCCGACAAGTCCCTTTGAAAAACCAGGAATAGAATCTGCCAAAGAGAGTATTTCTGCTTCTGATGACTCACCAAAAACCGAACCATCTAAGTATTTCCCAACATAGCGGATCAAGGGGCTGAAACTGGCTTCGACTTTTGCCCCCTCTCCCTTTTTCTCCACTTTATATTGCACTTTGCCCTCTTCAAGGCTGACCACTTCTGTATTTTTAGCGTTCTCTTTCAAGAAGGTCTCTGCTAGCTGGAGATTGGTTTCGGCCTTTTGATTAAAAAGGGCTTGGCGTGCAGCGCTGATGGCCTGAACGCATTCCTCTTCAGTCATCGGAGAATCTTTACCGCTTTTTTGATCTTTCATCCCTTTTAGGACAAGTTCCATATCGAGATCGAGGCCGAGTGAGCTGATATTTTTTGCGATTAAATGTCCAAAAGCTTCTGAGATTGGCGTGGCTTCCACCTTGGCCTCTTCAGCAACTAGGCTTGAGACTGCAATTGTTGAGATGACGAGAAAACGGCTAAACATATAAACTCCCATTAAAGGTTCTTGTTAATTGTAAAGAAAATGGCTATTGCTTGCCAAGGAATTTCGGTAAGTCGTTAATATTCAATTGGATTTCTTTTCTAGTTGCCAGTTCTTTTAATTGAATGGTTTGAGAAGCGAGCTCATCTTCACCGACGAAAAGGGCATAGGTCGAGCCTAATTTGGTTGCGTGTTCGAGAGATTTTCCAGGTTTTTTGCTATCCCAATCGATTTCGGTAGCAATATTCTCATGGCGGAGTTGAAAGAGCAACGTCGTGCAAAATTCTTTGGCTTTTTCGCCAATAGGAATGAGAAAAAGGGTTGGGTGTGTCGGCTCTGGGAGTGGGACATTTTGGCCGAGCATAGTTTGGATGATCCGCTCTAAGCCGGCTGCAAATCCAACGCATGGGAGATCGGGTCCGCCTAAAATTGCGGGCAGTCCATCGAAACGGCCGCCGCCTCCAAGTGCATTTTGAGCTCCAAGCTGGCCCGCTGTTACTTCGAAAACAGTCTTATTGTAGTAATCTAAGCCCCGCACAAGTTTGGGGTTGATTTCGTATTGGATTCCCAAAGCTTTAAGAAGTTTTTTCACTTGATTAAAGTGATCGGTTGCCTCTTCGGTAAGGAAATCGGCTAATTTGGGCGCTCCTTCTAGAACTTGATGATCGTGCGGATCTTTGGAATCGAGAATGCGGAGGACGTTTTTTTCAAAGCGGTGCCTGCTCTCTTCAGATAGTTGATCTAATTTCGGAGCTAGAAACGCGCGCAGCGCCTCTCGATAGCTTTCCCGGGATGCAGGATCGCCTACAGAATTGAGCATAAGAGTTAGATCTTTTATCCCTAATCGTCTCGCCACTTCACACAATACATCGATCACTTCTACATCTTGTTCTGGTTTTGAACTCCCAATTGCTTCTATGCCGAATTGGTGAAATTGACGGTATCTTCCTGCTTGAGGACACTCTGCACGGAACATCGGGCCAATGTAGTAGAGTTTTTGCGGAAGACCTTGCTGATCAAGTCGCTTTTCTACCACGGCCCTCATGACAGGCGCAGTTGCTTCAGGACGCAGAGTCAAAGATCTTCCGCCTCTGTCTTCGAAGGAGTACATTTCTTTGCTGACGATATCGGTCGCTTCGCCGACGCTGCGGATGAAGAGCTCGGTTTTCTCAAAAATCGGGGTCCGTATTTCATGATAGCCATAGACTTGCGTAACTTGTCGAATTGTCTCTTCCAGGTAATGCCACAAGTGAGTAGATCGCCACTTCCCGTCGGGATCGGGATCTTTGGGCAGGATATCAAAAGCGCCTTTGGCAATTGAGTAGTTCATAGGAACAATCATATCCTATAAACTATTTATATGCCTCTCTTAAATGGTTGATGAAGGCTTAAATTGCTGATCACTTCATCGATCTGCTTGAACCATAGAGCCAGTGTACTGGTATCTGTGTGGAGAGCCTTGAGCATTTCGATGAAAGGGAAGGGGAGCCAATCTTTTCCGGCATGTTGCACTAGATAATACCCAAACCGGTGCTCAGAATTGGGGGGATAGTTTTTGATCTGATCCATCATTTCGCGAAAGTTGGCCAGCTCTTTTAGATTTTTTCTCTCCATAATTTCTATGGTGTCGAAATCTTCTAGCAGCGTGCACCAACTGTCTGAGAGTTTTAGGGCAAATTCAGCCGATTCGCTCAAATCGTTTTGGCTCAAATTCACAAGAAGTTTTTTGAATCGAAGTAGGTTTTCAATTATCTTTTGC
The DNA here is from genome assembly GCA_020050965.1 of Parachlamydiales bacterium. Lineage (GTDB taxonomy): Bacteria > Chlamydiota > Chlamydiia > Chlamydiales > Rhabdochlamydiaceae > Sacchariniichlamydia. Next base: position 3,895 of record JAGVJV010000290.1, on the reverse strand, counting down.
TGGTCGATTACTTTGCTAACCAGCTGTTTAGAGGGCGAAAAAGTGTCAAACATTTTCTTTAAATAAGAGAAGAAGGTAGCTAGTAGAATCTGTTTATCCTCTTTAGGAGGCTCAGGGGAATACTTGCTTTCCTTTTTCTTCTCCTCCCCTCTAGAGACATAGACCCCTTCATCTCTGGGGCGTTCTACTCGATCTAGGGGGCGATCTACCATTTTGTATACCTATTTTTTTCCTTACTATGGCTGTGTAAACATTTTCCTTCAAGGTTTGACATTTGATCAAAGATGCGTTAAGATAGTGGATCTCCAATGGAGCAAACAAAATGAAGTTTTTCTCCTTTTTAAAACCAGCGCCGATTGTCGAGGAAATCCAAGACAAAGAGGTTGTAAAACAAAATTATAACTATTGGCGATGGCGGACCTTCTATGGGATGTACATCGGCTACATCTTCTATTATTTTTCCCGTAAGAGCTTTACTTTCGCGATGCCCTCCCTCATACAAGACCTCGGATTTACCAAGGGCGATTTGGGGATCCTGGCCAGTATTCTATCGATCTCCTACGGTGCAAGTAAATTTTTAAATGGAGTCCTCTCCGATCGGGCTAACCCCCGCTACTTCATGGGGCTTGGACTGATCCTCACTGGTTTACTCAATATTTGCTTTGGCAATTCTTCTTCTATCCTATTCTTCGCGATTTTCTGGGGCTTGAACGGTTACTTCCAAGGATATGGTTGGCCACCTTGTGCCCGCCTTTTGATGCATTGGTATTCTCAAAAGGAACGGGGAAGATGGTGGGGCTTCTCGAATACTTCCCACGGCATCGGTGGCGCCCTGATAGCCTTAATTGCCGGTTATTGTGCCGAGGCATGGGGCTGGCGGGTTGCAATGTATATCCCTGGAGCACTCTGTATTCTCGCAGGTCTCTTTGTGATCAACCGTCTAAGAGATACACCGCAATCGCTCGGTCTGCCGATCATTGAAAAACATCGAAACGATTATCCAGCTGAAAAACTGGAAACTGAAACGACTCTCACAACGAAAGAGATCCTCTTTAAGCATGTTTTTAACAATAAATTTATTTGGCTACTTGCTGCCTCCTATTTCTTCGTTTACGTTATCCGGACCGCCATAAATGACTGGAGCGCCCTCTACCTCGTCGAATCCAAGGGCTACTCGATCTTGACTGCAGGCGCTTGTGTATTCTGGTTTGAGATCGGCGGAATTTTCGGCAGCTTGGCAGCTGGATGGGCTTCCGATAAGATTTTCAAGGGGCGCAGAGGTCCTGTCAACGTTCTCTTTGGACTCGCTGTGATCTTGGCTCTCTATGCATTCTGGGCCTCACCTGCAGGTGTTGCAACACTCGACTCCATCATCATGTTCTCTGTCGGATTCTTCATCTTTGGACCGCAGATGCTGATCGGAATGGTGGCTGCAGAGATCGCCGGGAAAAATGCTGCCGGTTCCGCCAATGGATTTGTCAATTTAGTGGCCTACATCGGTGCTGCGACCGCAGGATATCCTCTCGGAATCATTTGTCAGAACTACGGCTGGGAAGGGTTCTTCACAGCAGTTGCTGCTTGTGGCGCATTGTCGGTGTTCCTACTCATCCCTCTTTGGAAAGCGGGGGCAAGACGTGGCGACCCTGTGGCTGTCCCTGTCGCGGTGACAAGCAACGACGAAGCCACACTCTAATTTGCGTTCTTATTCCTTTTTTGTTAGTCTGCTGAGGTATGTGGGTTCCTCTTCATGTCCATTCTCAATATTCGATTTTAGATTCAACGGCCTCTCTTAAAGAGTTGGCTGAAAAGGCTGCCGCTTACAAGATGCCGGCACTTGCACTAACCGATCAGGGCAATCTGCACGGCGCAGTCGATTTTACAAAGGAGTGCAAAGCGAAGGGGATCAAGCCGATCATCGGTTGTGAACTGTATGTTGCTCCTGGCAGCCGCCAAGAAAAGATGAAGATGGGTCGGCAAAAGGCGGGCTATCCGATTGTACTGCTCGCTAAGAATAAGGCTGGCTACAAGAATCTGTGCAAATTGAGTTCCTTGGCCTACTTGGAAGGGTTCTACTATACGCCGCGCATCGATCGGGAGCTTCTGCAGCAATGCTGTGAAGGCCTCATTTGCCTTTCTGGCCCGATTGGTGGAAAGATCGCCGAGCTGATCATCAATGAAGAAGAAGAGAATCTGCGCCAAGAGATCCACTTCTTGCACAACCTCTTCCAAGACGATTTCTATTTTGAATTGACACGGCATCAGATGAGTCAAGAGCAGATGCAAGCCGATGGGATGGATCGGGAATCATGGCTGCTGCAGGTTGCTCAAGACTACATGGCCAAGCAGGAAAAGGTCATCGCCAAACTAAAATTGCTCTCTGCTGAATTGGGAATCCCATTAGTGGCAGCGAATGATTCGCGCTACATCGATCGAGAGGACTTCCGGGCTCATGAGATTTTAATGAATGTCTCTTCGGGCGAGCCTTGTGAAATTTGGGAAAAAGATTCGCAGGGCAATTTAAAAGAAAGGGTGCTCAATCCGAAGCGAAAAGTTCTTTTCTCACACGAATTTTATTTCAAATCACCTGAAGAAATGGCGCTGTTGTTTGCCGATTGTCCACAGGCGCTCATCGAGAGTCTGAAAATTGCCGAAAAGTGTCAGTTTGAGCTCGACTTCTCTTCGAAGTTCTATCCTGTCTTTGTCCCACCGCATCTCGAAGGCAAATCCTATACACCCCAAGAAAGGGAACAAGCTGCTGCCCAATTTTTGAGAGACCTCTGCAATCAGGGATTGCCCAGACGGTATACAGAAGAGGCCTTAAGCAAGGTGCAAGAAAAATATCCGAGTAGCCAGCCCATGGAAGTGGTAACCAAGCGGCTTAGCTATGAGCTCGATCTGATTATCTCCAAGGGGCTGTGCGATTACCTGCTCATCGTCTACGATTTCATCGACTGGGCAAAAAAACAGGGTATTCCTGTTGGGCCGGGCCGCGGATCGGGAGCTGGTTCAATCATCTGCTATTTGACCGGGATCACCGATATTGAGCCGCTCCGCTTCAATCTGTTCTTCGAGCGCTTCATCAACCCAGAGCGGATGTCTTATCCCGATATCGACGTCGACATTTGCATGGAGCGTAGATCTGAGGTGATCGATTACACGATCCGCAAATATGGGACAGAAAATGTAGCTCAGATCATCACATTTGGCACAATGAAGGCCAAAATGGCAGTGAAAGATGTGGGCCGTGTTCTCAGTGTGCCTCTGAATCGGGTCAACGAGATTGCAAAGCTCATCCCTGAAGATCCCAACATGACGCTCGACAAAGCATTGGAACTCGATCCCGATTTGCAGCGGCAATATGCGGAAAACGGCGAAACCAAGCGGTTAATTGATCTGGCCAAAACACTTGAAGGATCAGTCCGCAATACGGGGATCCACGCTGCAGGGTTGATTGTCTGCGCCGATCCGCTGATGCAGCACATCCCCATATGCAATGCTAAAGATGCAAATGTGCTTGTGACGCAATATGCAATGAAGCCGGTAGAAGCTGTCGGAATGCTTAAAATCGACTTCTTGGGATTGAAAACTTTGACAGCCATTCAGCTGGCAGTACGTGCGATTAAAGAGAGCGTAAACAAAGAGATCGATTGGGTTAATCTGCCATTGGATGACAGGGCGACGTTTGATCTGCTCAACCAGGGAAAGACACTCGGGATCTTCCAGCTAGAATCGGGCGGGATGCAAGATTTGGCTAAGCAGCTGCACATCGACAAATTTGAAGAGATTATCGCTGTCGGCGCGCTCTATCGACCAGGTCCGATGGAAATGATTCCCTCTTTCATCAACCGCAAACATGGGCGGGAAAAAATCGAATTCGACCATCCGGCGATGAGAG
>JAGVJV010000082.1 GCA_020050965.1 Parachlamydiales bacterium | reverse complement strand
ATAAGGTCCGACATAATTCTCCAAAAAAGTTAGTTTTCGATAAATATTATAACAGATTTTTGCTGTTTAGGCAATAGTATTTAATCTGCTGATTTCCAGGGATTAATATTTCAACTAGACGCGGACTCAGGGCTGAAAATCCCGAGCATTGCATTGCGCAGATTGCTGAAATCCTCTGCAACATTTCGGGCACTTGTTGCAATATTGCTCTTCCAGGATGTTGAAAAGATCCAAATTGAATAAAGAACTGTAAGCGCAAGATCTCTAACAAGTCGAGCCACATTCCAAATGGCCTCTTTTGCGAAAGTCAATCTGCTGGGCGTAATCTTCTCTTCAACAACAACAGGAGGTTTCTCTTCGGGCTTGACTGGTTCGGATTGTTTTATAGGACGATTTGCCACCATTTGTTTTAGAAGCTCTTGATCTTTGATAGTATCTTTTGCTTTCCAAGAACTCACTTTATCTAGCGCTCTATTCCAGATCCTAGTGAAACGATTCTCTTTGGTTAGGCTCTTAGCAAAAAGTGCATTCAATTGGCCGTAGGCATTTTCTCGCCATTGTATTGCTCCCTGCACTTGAGCTTCTTCTATTTCGCTTAGTATTGGTTTACCTGAAACTCCGGAAAGGAGCGGTTTTGTAGGCTTTTGCGATGATTCATAACTCTCTTGTCGATCGCGCATAAATTTTATGGAATTGGCATACAGCTGTTCGATTCGATTTGCTACATTGCTAAATGTCGCATATTCTTTTACCCAAAAAAAATGGATCCGACTCCCATTCCAATGACCTGTGCTTACGTCAGCGTAATCTAACATAGCTGAAAGCTGGCGTTCATCTCTTGTTTCTAAATATTCATTAGGCATTCTCACTAATTTAATCAAAGCCCCTAATGTCAGAATGCCTACTCCGACTCCTGCAAGCGAGTGCCAATTGCTCGTGATGTAATTGTAGATTTTTTCTCGAGTTTCCTGATGAACCATTGCCATGTACTGCTCGGGCCCAATTGGATATTTAAAACCTGTGAGTTGATAGCATTTCCCATAAAAGAAACATGGAACATGGCGTACTCCAAGCCATTCTGTAGATACATTTTGACAAAAATTATTTACACTATCGCCAATGTAATTTTTGCATTGATCCAGACTGCTCTTCAATGTGCACGTATAGAAGTCGGGGCATGTAAAATTTTTTGCAAAAAGCTCAGAAGGCATAATTTTCCTAAAAAGTTAATTTTCGAGAAGTATTATAGCAGATTTCTGCTGTTTAGACAATGGTAGGTAAAATCTAGGTATAAGCCAATAGAAGGGCCGAAGCTTGGTCAGCTATGGTCGTATCGGGGTTCTCGGATAAAGATTGGGCCTCTTTTTCGGCCTGTTTCTTGTAGCCGAGGGCGTAGAGGGCTTTGGCACGATTGAGGCGGGTGGGAAGGTGATCGGGAGCAATCTTCAATGCCCGTTCAATGTAATTGAGGGCCATTAGGTTGTTATTCATCTGAAGATGGAGCGCGCCCAGTGTCTGGAGGTCGTAGGCTTCGCCTGGATTCAGGACAGCGAGGGCCTCAAAGAAGGTGAGGGCGATGTCGTATTTGCCTTGCTTGAGGTAGGAATAGCCCACGAAGCGAAGATCTTCGAGCTCATCTCCGTTCCAATCTAATACTTCTAACCAATTCACATCACTCATAGGTTACCCCTTCTGATATTGATCTCTTCGGGAATTAATAGCAATGAGGAGCTCATCAATGTTGTGTAGCTTATTTAGGAGTTTTAAAAGGGTTTGTTTCTCTTGCTCGACCTGTTCGACTTCGGTGGGAAGGGTGTGTCGCTTTTTTTCTTCATCGCCCACGGCTTCGACCCGGAGGAGCTGGGTCTCTTGCTTGTCGGGGGTGCCGATCTCGGGGATCACTTGCTCGGCGAAGAGGCGGCGGCGGGTGGCGTAGTAGTGGGGTGGGGCGAGGAAGGTGGCCCAGGTGGCTTTACGCTGGGTGAGGTCGAAGAGCAGGTCAAATTCAGGCAGGTGGGCAGGAAGAGTCGAGGTGATGCTGGTCTGAACGGTGACGGTGCGGGCGTCGCGGATGAAGGATTCGTCGAAGAGCTCCCGGTCCTCCGCGTAGCGAGTGGAGATGTCTACCCCTAAGTTGTCGATCGTCTTTGCCATATCTTCCGTTTAGAACCGGTTCAGTTATTTATCAAGTATTTTTTTTAGATCTCCTTATGAACTTAGGTTCAGTCGATTTTCGAGTTCTTTTGAGCCGAGTTTTGCTTCAAATTGCAGGGGTAATATCGGCCCCCGAGCATATGACCCCTGCAATTTGAATCGAAAATCGGCCAAAAGAAAACCGAAAATCGACGAATCCTAAGTTCAGAAGGAGATCGGTTCCCACAAATTCCCACTTTTATTTTCCATAGGGAAAAGGGGCCTGTTTTGCCAAAAAAGGATTGCTAACTTTCAAATCCGTTGGTAAATTGTGGGAAATAGTGGAAATAAAGGTCATGAATCGCTTCTTTTTCAGCGGATCTCAAACAGCAAAGCTCGACGACAAGAACCGTTTTGTTCTGCCGCAGCAGATGCGCTTTGGTTTGGTGGAAAATGGTGTGCTTGAGTTTAGTTTGGCCCTGGGTTTAGGTGGATGTCTGGCGATTTATCGTAAGAGTGACATCGAGAAAATCGTCGCCAAATTCCAATCAAAACAGCACGTGGCCAAGTATCAGAAGTTTTTCACGCTGTTCTTTTCCACTTTGCACCAAATGACCTGCGATAAGATCGGTCGGGTGATTTTGCCCCCTATGCTGAAGAAGGCTGTGGGAATTAAGAGCGAAATCGTCATTGCCGGGGTCCTCGATAAGATCGAGATTTGGCCGAAAGAAGTTTATGAAAACGACTTGGATCTGCTGCTCAAAGATGGAGTGGCGCAAATGAGTGAAGAAGCTTTTGCCCTACTGGAGGAGTGCGATGAGACAGCCACATGTGCCGATCATGGTCAGTGAAGTCCTCAAAGGGTTTGAAGGGGCGGAGTTAAAGGTATTTTACGAGGGAACTGTAGGCGCAGGCGGGCATGCGGCGGCCATTTTGGAAGCCCATCCTGAGATTGAGCGGTACATTGGCTGCGATAAGGATCCTCAGGCGCTGGCTATCGCTAACAAAACGCTGGAAAAGTGGAAGAGCAAAGTTGAGCTGGTTCAGGGCAATTTTGCCGATCTTCAGGATCAGCTTGAGGAAAGAGGAATTAGTAAAGTCGACGGTTTTTTTTTGATTTGGGAGTGTCATCTATGCAATTAGATCAGGGCGAAAAGGGTTTTAGTTTTAGCAAAGAAGGGCCTTTAGATATGCGGATGGACCCGAATGAAGAACTCACTGCGGGTGAAATTGTCAATAACTGGTCAGAAGCAGAACTCGGCAAAATTTTTAGAGATTTAGGCGAAGAGCCTAGATGGCGAAGAGCTGCGAAGTTGATTGTTGAGGAACGCGAGAAGAAGGCGATTGAGACGACAAAACAGCTGGCGGACCTAATTGCAAACAATTTAGGAAAAGGGTTTAAGGTGAAATTACACCCTGCGACGCTGATTTTTCAAGCGCTGCGGATTTGTGTGAACCGTGAACTGGAGTCGATCCTGAAGGCTCTTCCAAAGGCTCTTGAGGTTTTGAGTTTTGGTGGAAGAATTGGTGTGATGAGTTTCCATCGGCTCGAAGATCGGATCGTCAAGACGATTTTTAAAGAGGCGGCAACTGTGCCTGCTCAAAATAAGTATAAAGAATATGTCCACAAGCCACTACTTAGACTTTTGGATAAGAAACCGAAAACTGCTAGCGAAGATGAAGTGCGCCACAACCCACGTGCGCGCAGTGCGAAATTGCGATTTGCCGAGAAGATGTTATGAATAAGGGTTTTTTCATTAAAAGTACGATTTGCATCCTGTTCTTAGGATTTTGCCTGTACTCCTATTTGGACTTGCAAAATGAGCTGACAGAACTTAGAATTAGGATCCCTCATTTAGCAAGCGAAGTGAGACGGATAGAAGAGGAGAATACCCATCTTCTATTCGAGATCGAGGCGTTTGAAAGTCCTGAGAATCTGCTAAAACTTGCCTCAAGACCTGAGTTTGCCCATTTGAGGTTTCCTATGACGCGCGATGTTTTGACGATGAAACAGGGGACGCCTTTGCAAGAAGTAGGAGAAAAAGTGATACCAGAGCTTAAACTGAAACCTACGATCACATTTGCAACCGGTGCGAAACCACAATAAAAATACTTTATTTTCTATTCATGAGCAGAAGCGACTCCTCGGGGTCGCTCTTTTCTTGGGCGTCCTCTTTTCTCTGCTGGTGATCCAATTTTTTCGGATCCAAATTGTGCAGCATGAGAAGTGGGATGCGTTCGCCCATGGTCAACATACCACTGTGGTCAAAGAGCCATTCAAGAGGGGTGTTTTTTATTCCAATACAGCGATCAAGACGGCCCATCCCTGCCCCCCACAACCGTTTGTGATCGATGTGCCCAAATTCCATCTCTATATCGATCCTAAGAGCATTCCAGAAAAGTATCGAAAGGAAATCGCCGAGCAATTCCAGAAGTTTTTGAATTTGGGGACGCAGGAGCAGAAAACTATGCGCGTCCAATTTGAAAAACCGTCGCACAGCCGGAAAATCGCGATGTGGCTCAGCGGCGAGACCAAAGAGGGGATTGAGGCTTGGTGGCGCCCCTATGCGAAAAAGGGGAAAATTGCCCGCAATGCTATCTTCTTTGTGAAAGATTACCAGCGCTCCTACCCATATGGTAAGCTGCTAGGTCAGGTGCTCCATACGGTACGGGAACTGCGGGATGAGACAACCGAAATGTTGATTCCTACCGGAGGGCTCGAGCATGTTTTCAACGCCTATTTGCAAGGCAAACCGGGAAAACGGCTCATCTACCGCTCGCCACGTCATGCGATGGATATGGGGCAGGTGGTCGATCCGCCTGAAGATGGGGCTGATGTCTACCTGACGATCAATCACTGCCTGCAGACAATTGCCGAAGAGGAGATTGAGAAGCAGGTGAAGATGACCGAGTCCAAGCGGGGCTGGGCGATCATGATGGACCCCTATACGGGTGAGGTGCTGGCGCTGGCGCAGTATCCGTTCTTCCATCCGAAAGATTACAAAGACTACTTTAATTCGGCCAAGCTGCTCGAAGAGACCCAGATCAAAGCGGTCACCGATCCCTATGAGCCCGGCTCGACGATGAAGGCAATCACCTGTGCCATTGGGCTGATGGCCAATCAGGAGATGAAGAAAAAAGGAAAACCACCTCTATTTGATCCCAATGCCATGATGGATACCATGCCCGCCTATCTTCCTGGAAGAAAAAAGGTCTTAAAGGATGTCCACAACTACCACTATCTGAATATGAACATGGCGCTGCAAAAATCATCTAACGTCTATGTGGGCAAAGTGCTCCAAAAGGTTATTGCTGAATTTGGGGACAAGTGGTACCGAGATGTCCTGCATGATGTTTTTGGGTTTGGAGTGAAAACAGGCATCGAACTCCCAGGGGAGAGCTGTCCTAGATTACCGATGCCCGGCAAGCTCCACCCCAATGGGAAACTGGAATGGTCGGCGCCTACCCCATATTCGATGGCAATGGGGCATAATATCATGGCAAATAGTTTTCAGATGCTCCGGACGTTTGCCATAATTGCCAATGGCGGCTATGATGTGAAACCTACTTTAGTGCGTAAAATCAGCAGGAATGACAAAATCCTTTACGAGCTTCCCCAGAGTGAAAAAAAGCGATTGCTGGATGCCGAAATCGTCCAAGAGCTCATTTTCGGGATGAAATTTACAACGATGCCAGGAGGTACAGCTGCAAAAGGGAAAATCCCTGGATATACATCGGCAGGAAAAACATCGACGTCTGAAAAAATTATTAATGGGCAGTACTCAAAAAAAGACCACATTTCCACATTCTTAGGATTCGCTCCTGCTAACAACCCCCGCTTTGTACTGCTGATTGTCATGGATGATCCTCCCAAAAAATATATCCCTGGTATAGGATCTAACCAGTTTGGGGGAAATAACTCGGGGCCCGCCTTTTCGCGGATCGGCAAAAGGGCGCTAGAATACTTGGGAGTGGAGCCAGATGATCCAGATAAGAAGGCATGGGCAGCTGAAACTGAGGCGTTGAAAAAGTTATTCGACCAGTGGAACCATT